>JBGSYU010000496.1:0-10639 GCA_041750715.1 Lacipirellula sp. | reverse complement strand
GCAGTTCCGCGAGGCTCGCCGCGGGCCGCATCCAGGGAAGCTCGTTGCCGCCCAGCGTCACTGCGGCCCCGTTCCAATCGGCACGCAGCCAGCGGCCGCTCAGGCAGCAGAGCCCAGCCTCGATCAGCGTGGCCCGCGTCTGATTGGCGTCGATGAAGGCGTCGTGATTGCCCAGCACAAAGTACACGCCCAGTGGTGCGCAGAGCTGCCCCAGCGACGCCTCCAACCACGGCCGGCAGACGTCGCGTTCGATAATGTCGCCCGTTATCGCGATCGCGTCGGGCCGCAGGTCGTTCACCTGACGCACCAGATAGTCGAAGTAATCGCGACCAATGGCGCCGGTCATGTGCAGGTCGCTGATGTGTGCGATGGAGAGCCCTTCAAGTTCCGCCGGCAGGCGCGGGATGGCGAGTCGCTTCCGATCGACTGACAGCGTCAGCACTTCGTTGCCCGGCAAATTGCCGATCAGTTTCGCCATGCGCCCGTGCAGCGGCTTCCGCCCCAAGGCCTTGGCGACGTCGCGCCGATCGACCGTCCATTGCTTCAGCACCGACTGGTCGTAACGCAGGCTCTCGATCCACGGCTTCACCGCCAGCGATCCGGCGCCGATGATTAGGCACACCCGCAAATACGCGGCCGACCAATCGCCGGCCGAGAACGGATCGAACGCGGCCGCCGTCCGACTCCACAGGCGCCACGCAATGACCGCGGGCAACGCGAGAAACGCCGCGACGAGCAGTTTGGTCAGCAGCGTGACGAGCCATCGCCGCCACCCCGTCCCATGCAGCCGATTGACGATACCAGTCCACAGAAACCCATGCCCCAACGCCGCCAACGCCAAGGCGATCCAAACGAGGGCGAGGGTCATTGGGGCAGGCTAGGGGTGAGGTGGCAGAGTCGAACTTCGCGCCGCGACTACTCTCCCGCCGGCGCTTCCGTAACCAAGTTTTCACGCTCCTCGACCGTTCGCTCAATCGCCGAGACGAGCTGATCGACGATAAGCGGCTTGTAGATCACCTCCTTCACCCCCTCGCGACGACACTTCACCAGCGTGTGGTCCCGATCCCAGCCGAAGCCCGACATCAGCACCAGCGGCACATGCTCGGTCAGCTCCCGCAGCTTCAGCAGCAGGTCGTGGGCGGTCATGTCTGGCAGCCGGAGGTCGGAGATGATCGCGTCGTATTCCTGCCCGGGGCCCAGGTTGCGCATCATCGAGCGGGCCTCGGCGCCGTCGTGCGCCGTTTCGACGAAGCACTGGTAACGATCGAGCAGCTCGTGAGCCGCCACGCGGACCGTTTCGTCGGCGTCGACCACCAGAATGCGGCGACCCTCGAGAGCGGGTCGCGCCTCGAAGGCCGCCCCGGCCGGATGCGCCTGTGCCGGGGCCATCGACTGGCCAACCCGCTGAATTACCTTTTTAATATCGCGGGCGTTCTTCAGGATGCGCTGGAGCAGCGCCTTCACTTCCGGCTCGATGTTGGCGGAGCGATCGACGACGTTCACCGCGTCGTTGAGAATATCGTCCACCGGCAGCGCCACCGCGGCGTGAATCGCCTCGACCGCCGCCGCCCCCATGGCCGCCTTCTCCGCCGCCAGCAGTTCCAGCGTATTGAGCGCGATTGCCACATTGCGGCCAAAGATTTCCAAGAACTGCAAGTCGCTCTCGCTGAACGCGTCGCTCTCGGGACTTTCGACGTTCAGCGTGCCGATCACTTCCTCGTGCAAGAGCAGCGGCACGGTGAGCGAACTGCGGGCGCCCTTGCAGCCTTCCAAAAACAGCGGGTCGTTCACCGCGTTGCCGCAGACGTAGCTCTTGCCGGTCGCGGCGACATACCCGGTGACGCCATTAGCTTCTTCGCTGGCCTGGAGCCGCCGCGCCGCCGCTTCGGGAGCCATGCCGACGGCCATTAGCGGCTTCAACTCGCCCGACTCTTGATCGAGCATGCGAATCTCAATCACGTCCAGGTGCAGCACGTCCTTCATGCAGTGCAGGATGTTGTCTTTTAGCAGCGAGACGCGCTCGTCGTAGTCGAGCTCAGCCACATCGTCCGGCACTAGGTCGCCCAGTTCGGCGCCCGCCTGATGAATCGCGGCCAGCTTCTGCTGCTGAACTATTTCCTCGGTCACTTCATGGACGGTGACGATCAGATGCTGCAAAGGCTCCGACGAGTCGAGCACCGGCGCGGCGTGCAGTCGGTAATAGCGATTGTCGTTACAGCGGAAGACCGAAGCGGCGGAGTGCCGCGTCGACAGGGCCGTGTGGAACGGACAAAAATCGGGCCCTAATATCTCAGGGTGGCCGAACACATGGTAAAAGTTTTGTCCGATCACGGAGTCCTGCTTGGTCCACTCCCGCAGTCGACCGTTTCCCCACAGGATGGTGCTCTCCGAGTCGAGCAGCACGACGCCGTCAGGCATGCCCTGGAGGATGCGGTCGTTCTGCAGGAGTTGCCCCACGTCGCTGGCGTCGGCAAAGCGGTCGGCATCGACGTACACGGCCGTGAAGTCGCCGCGACCCATCAGCGCGAGCGCCTTGAGCGACGAATTCAGCGGCACCACTTCGACGCCTTCGCCCAGCCGCCGCTGAAGATCGACCTGCGCATCGTGGGCGCCGCCGAGATAGAGAATCTTGGGTCTGCTGACCGCGGCGCCGTTGGACGGCGCCAAATCGTTGGGCGCTGGCTCTTCAAACACCACGCTATTCCAAGGGGCGTCTCGTGGATGCGAACCTGGGCGAGGTGCGGGGGGAGGGACTCGCCGACATCGATGCGGGGTTAATGAAGTATAGGCCCTGGCAGGAATCGCAACAAGTTGAGTAGAGGGCTGGCGGCTAGCGGCCAGAAAAAAGAACTACCCGCTCTCCACTCCGGCCGTGAGCCGCCAGCGCAAGCCGAGAACCCCGTAGGGTGGCCGATGCCAAGCGAAGACCGATCCCTGTCGTTGCCGAATGCGAAACGAGCGTAGACTATCCTAATCTCGCGTGGGACAATGGCGGGAAGTCCGCGTCGATTAGCGCGACGAGATTACCTGGCGAAAATCACTATGTCGTCGCTCCATCCAACGCTGCGTTACGAATTTGAAGTTCCCGCCGATGGCCGGCTGCAAGTTGCGGCGCCGTTACCGGCCGGAGCCCATGTTACGGTGTATATCGTCGAAAACTCGCGGGAAGAGTCGGACGATCTTCTAGCGGCTTCGCAGAGTAGCACCGACTTTTGGGACAACCCGTACGATGACGAGGATTGGAACAATGCCTGAGCAGGGCGACGTCGTTGAAAACGACGCACCACCCGTACGCGACCCCCTACCGCCGCTCCGCAACTTTGCCCAACAGGCGTTGCACTTCACGCGCCCCGACCGGCTTTACCAAATGATGATCGAACCCCGCTTCCTCGGAGAGCCGTCGGTCGGCGTCGCTGCCGTAACCGGTCAGGGCGATGAGCGTCAGGTTCTTAAAGGCGGCTCCGCGACGCAGGCGTTTCGCCACTTCGTATCCGTTAAGCCCTGGCAGCCCGATGTCCAGCAGCACCACGTCGGGGCGATATTCCGGTGCGGTCTCTAGCGCGGCGGGACCGTCGTGCGCGGTGCGGCATTGATGCCCGGCGATTTTCAAGAGCATCGCCAGGCTGCTGGCCGCGTCGGCATTGTCGTCCACGATCAACACTCGCAGCGATCGTCCCGCCGGGTCAGGGGCTTCCTCCGGACTTGGCGGCGGAGGCGCGGACGAGGGCATCGTCGGCAGGTGCACCACGAACTCGCTTCCCTGCCCTAGCGAACTATGAACCTCGACTCGGCCGCCGTGCATTGCCACGAGGCGGTCGACGAGCGCCAGACCGATGCCCAGGCCGCCCTGCGAGCGGTCCAGCGATCGTTCCGCCTGGGTGAACAGGTCGAAAATGCGCGGCAGCAAGTCCGGGGCGATGCCGACGCCCGTATCCCGCACGCGCAACACGCACTGCTCGCCCTCCTGAAGAACCGTCAGCCAGATGCGACCTTCCTCGTCAGTGTATTTGGCGGCATTGGTCAGCAGATTGACCACCACCTGTTCCAGCCGCGCGGCGTCGGCGTTCAGATAGATCGGTTCGGGCGGCAGGGAAACGATTAACTCTTGCCGGCGCGCGTGCATCAGCGGTTGGGCGGTCTCGACGGCCCTCTCGACGATGCCGCCGACGACGACTCGATCGAGGCGAAGTTGAACGCGTCCCGTGGTGATCCGCGACACTTCCATCAAGTCGTCCACCAGGCGCGTCAGTTGAGTCACCTGGCGCTCGATGACGCTGCGGGCGTGCTCCTGGATCTGGTCCTCGTCCTTTCGCAAGCGGAGCAACTGCACGGCGTTGGCGATGGGGGCCAGCGGATTGCGGAGCTCGTGCGAAAGCATCGCCAGAAACTCGTCCTTGCGGCGGTGCAGGTCGACTAGCGCCACGGACTGCTCCGTCGCCAGCCGTTCAATCCGGCTGCGTTCGGTGATATCAGCCACCGTTCCGTCGAAGCTAACGAATCTTCGTTCCGGTCCCTTTCCTGCGAAATTGGCGCGTCCTTTGGCGAACACGCAGCGGATCGAACCGTCCGGGTGGACGACCCGGTATTCGGCTTCGTACGGAGCGGGGTTCTCGGGGCGGGTCGCCGCGGCCACCGCGTCGCGGATTCGATCTCGGTCGTCGGGGTGGATGATGGCGAACGCCTCTTCGTAGGTGAGCCAGTCGCCGGCGGCGCCGAAGATGACGCGAAACCGCTCGTCCGACCTCAGTAAATTAGTCGCGGGGTCGACGTGCCACGACCCGAGTTCGGCCGAGTCGAGCGCCAACTGCCGCTGCCGCTCGCTCGCCCGCAACGCCTCCTCGATGTTCCTCTGATCGGTGACGTCCGTGTTCGTGCCGAAGAAGCGCACCACCTTGCCGGTTTCATCGCGGATCGCTTTCATCCGCGAGAGGAACCAGCGATACTCGCCATCCTTTCCACGCAGCGGGAAGGTGTCTTCCCAGTCATGGCCCACCCGGAGGTGATGCAGGAACTTCTCCGTCACGCGATCGACGTGGGCGGGATGGTGGACCGCTTTCCAGCCCAGGCCCTGATTCTCTTCCAGTTTGGTGCCGGTGTATTCGAGCCAACGCCGGTTGAACCAGCCCACCCACCCCGTGGCGTCAGCCATCCACGCCAGTTGCGGGATGTTGTCGGCGATGGCGCGGAACCGCTCTTCGCTTTCCCGGGCGGACAATTCAGCCGCATACGCTTGCTCGGCCAGTTCGTGCTGGCGGATCGAGGAGATCAGCAACTCCTCATTCATCTCGCGAAGCTGCGAGTCCGAAGAACGATCGGTCGTCCCCATCGCGGCGGTCGAGTAATCAGTCATCGGATTTACGCCTCCGATTCTGAAGGGGGGTCGGTTCGCGGCGCGGGATCATTCTGACCCGATTCCTCCGACCACGGCCCGGGGACGCTGGTCAGCAGGCCGCGATAGCCCCTGAGCGGCTGGCCCATGACCAGCCCCTGGGTGGTAATACTATACTCCCACATGTCGATGCTGTGCTCGGAGCGGCGCATTTTCACCACCAGCAACATCTTACGCAATTGCCCGCTGATCGACACGTACCGCAGCCGCAGGATATCGTCGGCAAGGAACGAAACGGTGAAGTTGCTCAGGCTCATCGAGGTGAAGTTTTCTTCGATCTCGACCGTGCTGATGATGGTCACTCCCATGCGGGTCAGCGCGCCGATCATTCGGTACAGCGATTCGCGAAAGTCGGTGCGAAAGCCGGGGGCGAGCGCCAACTCGAAGCCGACCAGCGAGTCGATCACCAGTCGCTTGCAGCCGATCTCGGCGACCGCGGCGACGACTTCATGGACCGTTTCGTCCACGGAGAGGTCCAGCGGCCGCAGGTAGATGATCTTCAGCGAGCCGTCTTTCTGGGGGGCGTCGAAGTCGAGGCCAAACTTGGCGGCCCGTTCGACGTACTCGTTGGGCCGCTCTTCGAACATGGCGACGATGCCCGGCTCGCCCTGGCGGAGCCCCTCGGCGATGAACTGCATGCCCAGCACGGTTTTGCCGGCGCCCGAGGGCCCGGCGACCAGCAGGCTGTCCCCCTCGGGGATGCCGCCGCCCATCAGTGCGTCGAGCTCCTTCACGCCGGTGGACAGCACCTGCTGGCCCTTGACGAATTGGGCATCGCCGGTGAGTCCAAAGGTCCGCGGGAAGGCCTGCAGCCCCTGGTCGGTGATGCGAAACGTATGCATGCCCGGCACCGACGCCTGCCCCCGCAGCTTCATCACCTGCATCTTGCGGACGATTGAGCTGCGCTCGACGCTTTGGTAGAGCCAGAACAGCCCGTCCGCGACGGTGAACACCGGGTTGTCGCGTAGCTCGCCCTCGACGTACTCGCCGATGAGGAACGTGGTGGCCTGCCAGCTCGTCAAATGCAGCGCTAGCCGCTGCACGAACCCTTGCAGCTCCATTTCGCTGGTACTGGACTGCGCTTTGCGGACCACGGTGCGGAACGAATCGACCACGACGAGCTTCGCATTGGAGGCCTCGACTTCCTTGACGATGGCGTCGAGCGCGGCGCTGAGGTCGCTCTCCAGCACCAGTTGGCTGAGGTTCACGAACCGGATGGCGCCGTCCAGCTTCGCCTGGTTGAAGAAGCCGAACTGCTGCTGATAGCGCAGCATCTTGATCGCAGGTTCGCCCAGAACGGTGAAGTAGATCGCCGGGTTCTCGGGCGTGGCGTTGGCGAACATCATCTGATGCGCCAGCGTGGTTTTGCCGCTGCCGGGGGCGCCGGCGATGATGTTGAACGAGAACTCCGGCAGCCCCCCGCCGAGGATCTCATCCAGACCCGGCACGCCGGTCGGCAGCACCTCGATGGGAACGCGGTGCGGGTTTCGTTCGGGCGTTGTCATAGGTCGTCTCAATTCCAGGCTATTCGTCCAGCGAGGCGTCGGGCCAGACGTCGCGTAGCAATTGCACCGTTAACGACTGGCCGATGAACGTGTTCAACAGACCGATCAAGTGGGCCGTAATCGCCACGGCCCCGTCGCGGTCGTCCGTTCCGCCCTCGGCGAGCGACTCGAGTCCTTCCAACGAGCCGTCGGGCTTGAGCGTGACACGATGCAGCGCGGGGCATTCCTTGCGAGCCAGGCCCAGCGCTCGCCGCAGCAGCGAGGTAAAGCCTTCCGCGCCGGCCAGCCGCGTCAGCGAGACTTGCAGCTTCTGAAAGACGCGCCCGGCTTCGATCCCCGACGGATCGGCGGCGCTGCTACCGGTCGATTCCAGCGACAGCAGTCGCTGCGCCAGGCGTCGTAGAGATGAGGGCGTCGTAAAAGTCACACACTCAATGTATCCGATAGACGGCGCGGGCGCGGGCGGGGGGGGGGCGAAAAATTCTGGAATAGGGCACTTCCCTCGCCAGGACGGGTAGTGTCCCAAAAGTGTGTTGCTGCGGCTCCAAGGAGTCACGCATCAGGAGTCAATGTACGCGCGACGCTCCGAAACAACAGTGTTTTCCGGCTATTCGCCGGGCCGGTCCCGTAGCCGATGCATCGGCCAGTCGATAAAATAGGCTAATGTCTTCCTTCAAAGGCCATTTCGACGGAACCGCCATCGTGCTCGACGAGCCGGCGACGCTGGCGGTGGGGCAGGTGGTGCGTGTGATTGTCGACCCGTGGGTCGCCGTTACGCGGTTCGCCGATCGCGTCGTGCTGCCGGAATTCGCCAATTTGCCATCGTTATCCGGCGATACGACGCGGCAAATCTCCGCGGACCGCGACGGCGCCCACGGAACCGGGGCGTGATTTACTTCGATTCTTCATACTTGGCCAAATGCTATCTTCTCGAGCAGGGAGCCGCCGCAGTGCGGACGCTTGCGGACGCTCAGGAAGCAATAGCTTGCTCGGCGTTCGGTCGAGTCGAGTTGGTGGCCGCGTTTCATCGAAAACTGCGCGAAGGCGAAATTAGTCGCCCGCTCTTCGAAGTCGTGCTAAAGCAACTCGAACTGGACGATTCGCATGGGCTATGGACGTGGCTGCCGGTGACATCCCAATTGCTCATCGCCACCGCCGCGCGTCTCGCAGTCCTCCCTGCCGACTGCTTCTTGCGCTCCGCCGACGCGCTGCATTTGACTTGCGCGGCGGATGGCGGCTTTACATCCATTTTCAGCAATGACAAGCATTTGCTGGCTGCGGCGGTTCATTTTGGAATTCGAGCCGAGAATGCGATCGGCGTCTAAGCCGATCGCAATGAATCGGCAGCAATGAGTCCACTGCCCACGGCCGACCGTTTCCCGTACAATTACGGTCCCGCCTCTTGCTGCGAGCTACGTTGGCTCGCTAGTCCCCGCGTTTCTCGAGAGCTCGTTTCATGGCCCGTAGTCGACTCGTCGTCCCCCCGTCCCGGCTCCGCAACGTCGCCATCATCGCCCACGTCGACCACGGCAAGACCACGCTCGTCGACAAGATGGTTTACCAGTCGGGCCAGTACCGCAACGAAGAGCTCGATAAGCTCGCCGGCGGGCAGCACGGCCTGATCCTCGACTCAAACGACCTCGAACGCGAGCGGGGCATCACGATCATCTCGAAGAACTGCGCTGTCGCCTACCAGGCCGACGACGGCCAGATGTATCGCATCAACCTGATCGACACGCCCGGCCACGCCGACTTCGGCGGCGAGGTCGAGCGGGTGCTTAACATGGCCACCGGCACGCTGCTGCTGGTCGACGCCTACGAAGGCCCCATGCCGCAGACGCGGTTCGTGTTGCAGAAGTCGCTGGAGCGCGGGCTGAAGCCGATCCTGGTGGTGAACAAGGTCGACCGCGTCGACTCTCGTCCGCAGGAAGTGGTGGACGAGGTGTTCGATCTGCTGGTCGACCTCGACGCCCCCGACGACGTGCTCGACTTCCAAATCATCTTCGCGTCGGCCCGCCAGGGCTGGGCCACCACCGACCTCGCCAACCCGAGCGAAAACTTGCAGCCGTTGTTCGAAGCGATCGTCAATCACGTCCCGGCGCCCGACGACGGCCGGATGGCGCGGGAGCCGCTCCAGTTCCAGGTGACCACGCTCGACTACTCCGAATTCGTCGGCCGCATCGCGATCGGCCGGGTGCATGCCGGCACGATCTCCAAGCGGCAGCGCGTCGCCGTGATCGACCATCTGGGCGAGGTGGTTCGCAAGAACGTCGTGCAGCTTTTGGCCTTCGAGGGCTTGGAGCGGGTGGAAGTCGACGAAGTCGCCGCGGGCGACCTGTGCGCGGTCGTGGGCTTGGAACCGATCGAAATCGGCGACACCGTGGCCGACGCCGACACGCCGCACGCCCTGCCGCACGCCCGCGTCGACGAGCCGACCCTCCACATGATGTTCCGTGTGAACGACGGCCCCTTCTGCGGCCGCGACGGCAAGTTCGTCACCAGCCGGCAGCTTGCCGAACGGCTGGAGCGCGAGCTGCGCTCGAACGTGGCGCTCCGCGTCGCTCCGGGGCCCACGCAGGAGCAGTTTCGCGTTTCGGGCCGCGGGATGATGCACTTAGGGATTCTCATCGAAAACATGCGCCGCGAAGGTTTCGAGCTGTGCGTCGGCAAGCCGCAGGTGATTTACCGCGAGATTGACGGCGTACGCTGCGAGCCGATCGAGCAACTGGTCGTCGATTGCCCCGACGATTGCCAAAGCTCCGTGATGGCCCTGTTGGGCGACCGCCGGGCCGAAATGGTGAAGATGGGCCACCGCAGCTCCACCAGCGGCTTCATCCACATGGAATTTCGCATCCCGGCCCGCTCGCTGATGGGCCTCCGCAGCCGCATGCTTAACGCCACCAAGGGCCAGGCGATCATGCATCACACGCTGCTGGGGTACGAGCCGGTAAAAGGCGAATTGCCCAAGCGGCAACTCGGCGTGCTGATCTCCAACGAACTGGGCTCGGCGACGGCCTACTCGCTCGACGCCCTGTACGACCGGGGCGTGTTCTTCGTCCGCCCCGGCGAAGAATGCTACCAGGGCCAGGTGGTCGGCGAGAATTGCCGTGCCGGCGATCTGGTCGTCAACGTCGTCCGCGGCAAGCAGCTCACCAATGTCCGCGCCTCGGGCAAGGACGAAAACGCGAAGGTCCGCCCGGTCCGCGAGATGGCGCTGGAGGCGTGCCTCGAATACATCGAGGACGACGAGCTGGTCGAGATCACGCCGAAGAACATCCGCATGCGGAAAGCGCTGCTGCTGGAAAACGACCGCAAACGCGAGTCTCGCAAAGCCGCGGCGGTGGAAGTGTGACAATTGTGCGCGACGTTCCGATTGCCCAATTAGCCCCCGGTCACTGACCGGGGGCCAACTACGCGGCGCATAATCGCTACAACCGGCGTCCGCTTTACCCGTTCCCGCGACGTACTCTTGTAAGGTGGTCTTCGCCGCCGCACTAGAAGCCAATCACGTCGAGGGCAATGTCATGTCCGCACGCAAATACGCGCGCTGCGATCGTCGCGGCCTTTCCATTTTAGAATTCCTGGGCTGCTTCATCGCCGTCGCCGGCGGGGTCGTCCTCGGGTCGATGTACTTGGGCGTCGACGTGCAGCAAGCCGCCGTCGGTTTGCTCCAGCGTGCGCAAGCCATCGAGAAGCCGGCGGAGCCTGCACCGGCTGCCGTCGGTCAACCCGTAGTGCATCAATT
>JBGSYU010000495.1:0-4692 GCA_041750715.1 Lacipirellula sp. | reverse complement strand
ACCGCACGCGCCACAACGGCGCCGACGCCACGGCGGCGGCTCCGGCCTTGATCGCCTGCCGGCGAGTCCACTTCGGCGAGGATGTCGATGGGCGTGAAGAAGAAGCCATGCCGATGCTCCTGAGGGTGTCGAGGGCGCAATGCGTGCCTCGATTGTAATCGCGGCGACTGACTCCGCCAAGAATCCGCGGACCCTCAATACGAACCCGCCGCCTGCCGCGGTTTGCGGCGCATCGCCGCCGGCTCGTGCTCCTGCGAAAGCCTCGCCTCGTCGTCGGAGATGCTGTGAACGACGGCGTCTGCCGCCATCCGCGGCTTCCACCATTCCGAAAGCCCTTGCAAGATAAAGAAGAACACCGGCACGAACAACACCGCGAGTATCGTGGAAGCGATCATGCCGCCGAATACCGCCGTGCCGAGGGCCTGCTGCCCCGCGGCGCCGGCGCCGTCGGCTGTCACCAGCGGCACGACGCCCAGGATGAACGCGAAAGAAGTCATCAGAATCGGACGGAATCGCAGTCGGGCGCCCTCGACGGCCGCGTCGTAGATCGAACGTCCTTCGTTGCGCAAGTCGCGCGCGAACTCGACGATGAGAATCGCGTTCTTGCTTGCTAGCGCGATGATCAGCACCATGCCGATCTGCGTGTAAATGTTATTGTCCAGCCCGCGGATCGACACCGCGGCGATCGAACCCAACAGGCCCAGCGGCACGACCAAAATCACCGCCGCCGGCAGCAGCCAGCTCTCGTACTGAGCCGCGAGCACGAAGTACACCAAAATCACCGCGAACGCAAAAATCCACAACGCCTGGTTGCCGATCCGCTTCTCCTGATACGATTCGCCCGTCCAGTCGTAGCCCATCGAGTCGGGCAGTTCGGTTGCGGCCAGTTGCTCCATAATCTCGATCGCCTCGCCCGAACTAGCCCCCGGCGCCGGCTCGCCGCGGACCGAGGCGCTCTTGTACAAGTTGTACCGCGAAATAACCTGCGGGCCGAACGAACGTTTGATAGTCATCAACGATCCCAGCGGAATCATGTCTCCCTGCGCATTGCGGACTTCGAGCCGCTCGATGTCGCGCGGATCGACGCGAAACTGCTGCTCCGCTTGCACCCGCACCTGATACGTCCGGCCGAACTTGTTGAAGTCGTTGACGTACGCCGACCCCAGATAGGTTTGCAGGGCTCCAAAAACCGCGGAGAGCGGCACGTCCAGCGTCTTCACCTTGACGCGGTCGATATCGACGTAAAGTTGCGGCACGCCGGCGCGGAACGAGGAATTCACGTTTGCCAGCAGCGACTGAGCATTGGCGGCTTCGGAGATCCGGTCGACGGCCAGCTTCAGCTCATCGAGGCCCACCCCCAAGCGGTCCTCGACTTGCATTTCAAACCCGCTGCGGAAGCCCATGCCGCGTACTGCCGGCGGCGGGAACGCGAAGATGAGCGCCTCCTGGATGCGGGAAAACTGCTGCATTAGGTTGCCGAGGATGGCGTCTTGGCTCAGCGACGGGTCATGCCGCTCGTCCCAGGGGTCGAACGTGATGAAATAGGTGGCGGCGTTCGAGGCCACTCCGCCGTCGACCAGTGATAATCCGCCGATGGTGAAATAGGTGGCCACGCCCGGCGTCTTGGAAAGGATGTCGTTGATTTCATCCGTCACCGCTTGCGTTCGCGACTGCGACGCCGCGTCGGGCAGCTTCACGTTCGCGATGATGTAGCCCTGATCGTCGGTCGGCAGCAGGCTGGTCGGCACCTGCCCGTACCACCACCCCGCCAGGCCCACCAGCGCGGCGAACGCGAGCATGGTGGCCCAGCGAAATCGTAGCAGCCCTCGCACGACGGCGGTGTAGGCGCGCTCCGCTAACCCGTATACGGCGTTGAAGCCGCGGAAGAACCAATTGCGGCGCTCGGGCTGCTTCCGTAGGTAGGTCGCGCACTGAGCCGGCTTCAGCGTCAGGGCGTTCACGGCGCTGATGAGCGCCGTCGCCGCGATCGTGAGCGCGAACTGCCGGTAAAACTGCCCGGTGATGCCGCCTAAGAACGCGGCCGGAAGGAACACCGCCATCAACACCAACGTAATGCCGATGATCGGCCCCAACACTTGCTCCATCGCGCGAATCGTCGCGTCGCGCGGCGACATGCCGCGCTCTACGTGGTGGGAAGCCGCCTCGACGATCACGATCGCATCGTCCACAACGATGCCGATGGCCAGCACCAGCCCGAACAGCGTCAGCATGTTCACCGAAAAATCGAGCGCGTAGAGCGCCGCGAAGGCGCCGATGATCGTCACCGGCACCGTGGTCGCCGGCACCAGCACGGCCCGCCAGTCCTGGAGGAACAGCATAATGACGATTAGCACCAACGCGCCCGCTTCCAGGATCGTACGGTAGACCGATTTAATCGACTCGTCGACGAAGACGGTGGTGTCAAACGGAAAGTCCACCAGCATGCCTTCCGGAAACGACTGCTCCATCTTGGCAATGGCCTGGCGAACGCCGTCGGCCACCGCCAGTGCGTTGGCGCCGGGCAATTGAAAAATTCCGATGTTCGCCGAAGGCTTCCCGCCGGTTTGCGCGTATTGATCGTAGTTTTGCGCTCCCAGCTCGATGCGGGCCACGTCCTTCAGATAAGTGACCCGTCCGTTGTCGGCGCTCTTCAGAACGATGTTCTCGAACTGCTCGGGATTGCTAAGCCGCCCCAGCGCCGTGACGATGTACTGAAAGTCCAGCGAGTCGGGGGCCGGCTGCTGCCCCAGTTGCCCCGCGGCGACCTGCACGTTTTGCTCTTGGATCGCCGCCTGCACGTCCTGAGTGGTGAGGTTTCGCGCCTTGAGCTTCTCGGGATTCAGCCAGACGCGCATCGAGTAGTCGTTCCCGCCGAAGATCGTCACGCCGCCCACCCCCGGCACGCGGCTCAGCTCATCCTGCATCCGCAGGCTGGCGTAGTTCGAGAGGAAGAGCGAATCGTAACGGTTTTTCTCCGAGGTAAGGCTGGCCACCACCACGATATTCGTGGAACGCTTTTCCACGGTGATGCCCTGCCGACGAACCTCCTCGGGCGTCTGCGGCTCGGCCACCGCCACCCGATTTTGCACCAGCACTTGAGCCTGGTCTAAATCGGTTCCGATCTCGAACGTGATCGTCAGCTCGTACGCGCCGTTGCTCGAACTGTTCGACGACATGTAGAGCATGTTCTCGACGCCATTGACCTGCTCCTCGATCGGCGCCGCCACGGTATCGGCCACCACTTGGGCGTTGGCGCCGGGGTAGGTGGCGCGCACCTGCACCGTCGGCGGCGTGATCTCGGGATACTGCTCGATCGGCAGCCCGAACACGGCCACCCCGCCGACGATCATCGTGATAATCGCGATGACGTTGGCGAAGATCGGTCGGTCGATGAAGAATCGGCTTAACACGATCGCGCTACTTTCCGCCCGTAGAATTCTCGGCCGAGTTTTCGGCTGGCTGCGTGCCTTCAGCGATCTCAACTTGCGGTTGCACGGACGCTTTCGACGCGAGCGACGGGTCGTCGGCGGCAGCCAAATCTTTTGCATCCGCGAGCATCGTCGTCCGCTCGGGCTTGACTTTCACGCCCGGCCGCGCCCGTTGCAAACCGTTCACGACGAGCCAGTCGCTCGCGGCAAGGCCTTTAATTACGACCCGCATGCCGGCAACCCGCATGCCCAATTCGACCGGGCGATGCTCGACGACATTCTTTTCATCTACCACCAACACGTATTCGCCTCGTTGATCGGCGGCGATCGCTCGATCTGGAACCATCAACCCCGGCTCGGGATTGCCGACGGGAAGCCGCACCCTCGCAAACAATCCGGGCACCAGTTTGCCGTCGGCGTTGGGGAACTCTCCGCGCCGCACCTGGGTGCCGGTCGCCGGATCGACGCCGATCTCCGCGAAGTCGAGCTTTCCCTCGTGCGGGTAGCCCTCCTCGCCGCTTAAACCCATGGACAGCGTCGGCGCCTTCTCGCGAATCGCCTCCATCGCGGTTGCCTGTTGGCCCTTCATAAGCTCCAGCACGTCGGCTTCGCTTACCGCGAAGTAGACATGGATGGGGTCGAAGGCTTCGACTCTCGTGAGGATCGTCTCGCCGGGTTGAACGAGATTCCCGACGTCGACCAGATGTCGAGAAACGCGGCCTGTGATCGGCGACTTCACCTGGGTGTAGTCCAAGTCGAGCTCGGCTTGCCGCAGCGCCGCTTTTGCGGAGGCCACGTCGGCTTGTGCGATGGCAACGTCGGCGCGTTTGAGGTCGAGTTCTTGTGCGGTGAGGGCGCCTCGCTGCGCGAGCGGTTCCGTGCGGGCGAGATCGGCCTGCGCTAGGTCGAGCGATGCAGCGGCGCGCTCGAAGGCCGCTTGCTTGGAATCGAGCGCCGCCTCGAACGGCGCCGGCTCGATGACGAACAGCAAGTCGCCCGCTTCGACTTCGGCGCCGTCCTTAAAAGCGATGCTCTGCAAGTAGCCGGTGACTCGCGCGCGCACGTCGACCGCTTCGACCGAACGGGTCGTGCCGGTGAACTCGAGCTGATGCACAATCTCCCGCTCCACCGGCTGCGCGACCGTGACTTCCGACGGCGGGGGAGCCACATACTCGGTCCCGCCGCCGCAGCCAAGAATTAACGCGATCGCAAGCGCTAGCACGGCCAGTGGAAACGTCGAGCATCGCACGGCGGCTGGTCCGTA
>JBGSYU010000494.1:0-8720 GCA_041750715.1 Lacipirellula sp. | reverse complement strand
GTGTGCGGCCGCGCTGCGTGCATGATTGAAGCATCCATTGCGGTAGGCAATGCGGAAGACCTTGTCCTTCTCCTGGGAACCAAGGATCGGCATCTTCGGCAAATCCGCAGTTCGATTCCCGCGAAGATCACCACTCGCGACGGCAAGGTCGTCATTCAGGGCGACGAAGCGGCCGTCGTTCAAGCGAAGGCCGTTCTCGACGAATTGCGAGCCACGATTATCCGGCAGGGACCGCTCGACTCGGCGCAAGTCGCCGAGATCATTCACCGAGTCACCGGCAACGGCGCCCTGCCCGCCGCCCAGCCGATCGACATTCGCTCGGGGCGTAAAATCCGCCCCCGGACTTCCGGGCAAGTCGAGTACGTGCAGGCCATTCGCTCGCACGACTTGGTGATCTGCACCGGCCCGGCGGGCACCGGCAAAACGTATCTTGCCGTGGCGACGGCGGTCGAGGCGCTCAAGGAGCAATCGGTGCGAAAGATCGTACTGGTGCGGCCAGCCGTCGAAGCGGGCGAAAGCCTGGGCTTTCTGCCCGGCGATCTTCAAGCCAAGATCAACCCGTATTTGCGACCGCTGCAGGACGCGCTGCGCGACATGATCGATCACGAGCAAGTCCGCCGCTACATGGAAGAGGATGTGATCGAGGTGGCGCCGCTCGCCTACATGCGCGGGCGAACGCTGAATAATTCGTTCATCATCATGGACGAGGCGCAGAACACGACCGTCGGACAAATGAAGATGTTCCTCACCCGCATGGGCGAGGGATCGAAGGTGGTCGTCTCCGGCGACACGTCCCAAGTAGACCTACCCACGCACACCAAGAGCGGCCTGATCGACGCCCTGCACCGGCTGCATGGAATTGAAGGTTTCACCGCGATACGGCTTACCGGTTCCGACATCGTCCGCCACCGCCTGGTGCAGGACGTCGTCCGCGCTTACGAGGAGGGCGGCGGGTGAAGTGATGTAAATGCTGAAGGAGGAATGCTAAATGCTGAGTAATGAAAGCATTCAATCGTTCCGCATTCAGCATTCGTCCTTCAGCATTTGCATTCCCATGTCCATCGGCCCTCCAAAACGAACGCGG
Organism: Lacipirellula sp.; assembly: GCA_041750715.1. Taxonomy (GTDB): domain Bacteria; phylum Planctomycetota; class Planctomycetia; order Pirellulales; family Lacipirellulaceae; genus Lacipirellula. Next base: position 7,636 of record JBGSYU010000494.1, on the reverse strand, counting down.
CAACAGCGTGTGGCGACCGTCGAGTTGCCGCCAGGCGTGTGGAAGACGCTCTGGAACAACATGCAGCGCGGCGCCGTGTTGCTGCGGCTGGGTCTGTGCGCGGTCGCTGCGCTAATTCTGTGGGCGTTTACTAGCGCCTGGGATCCGCCGTTCAATCACCGCGTGGGTGAGATTCCGCACCGCAACGTGATCGCCCGCGTCGACTTCGAACAGGTCGACGTGCCGGCCACGCGCAAGGCCCGCGACGACGCCCGTGAACTAGCCATCGCCGAGTACGACCAAGACTCCGAGCCGCTCGCGCAGCTCCGCGGCCAAATCGTCAGCGACATTGGCAAGCTGCTCGCCGCCAAGAAGCTGGACGCCGCCGACGCCGACGTTTGGAAAAAGTTCCAACCCAAGCCGGCGGCCGGCACGCCCGATCCTACGCCTCAGGAGCAGAACGAGCAGTTCGCCCGCTTCCAAGAAGCCTTCGCCGGCGAGGGCGCCTTGGAATCCTTTGCGAAGAAGCTCGAAGACGTGATGGCGCCGTTCGAGCAGCGCGGCCTGCTGGAGGAGCTGCCGCCGGAACACGACGCCAACGCGGAAGAGATTCTAGTCCGCTCGAAGGACAACAAGGACGTCGGCGCCCAGGTCCCGGTCTCCGACGTGCGAATTCAGCAGGCGTCCGACAAACTATTGCAGTCGCTCAATGAAAAGCTCACCTCGGTCGAACTGGCTGGGCGCGTCTTCGCTTGGCTGAAGCCGCGGCTCGTTTCGACGCTAACGCTCAATCAGGGCGACACCCGAACTGCACAACATAAGGCGGCCGCCGCGCTGCCGGAAATCACGAAGAAATACGCGGCGGGCCAGGATGTGCTGGCGGAAGCTGGCGAACCGCTCGACCAGGACGCGGTCAAGTTGCTGCAGTTAGAACACGAGCGGCAAATTTCCCTCCGAACCGCCGGCCAGCGGGTGCAACGCTCCATGGCCGCGCTCGGCATGTTCGTCGCCCTCTACACGCTCGCCGGTTTTTACCTGTATATGCGCGACCGGCGGGCGCTCGACGAACTATTGCGGCTCGTCGCGCTATTAACGCTGCTGGTCCTCAGCGTCGTCCTCGCCACGGTGGTCAGCGGGTACGCCTGGGGCGCCGATGTAATCCCGCTCTTGCTCTTCGGCATGGTGATCGCTATCGCTTATCAGCAAGAAATGGCGTTGCTTTTGTCGGCCTGCGTTGCGCTGGTGATCGTCGTGTCGCTCGGCCACGGGTTCACCCAGGCGCTTGCCCTAACGGCGACGGTCGCGGGCGCCGTGCTGGCGCTCAAGCAGGTCCGCACTCGCCAACGGTTGCTGCTCGTCGGTGTCGCGGCCGCAGCGGTCGGTTTTTCCACCACCATCGGCGTCGGCATCTTAGAGGAGCGCACCTGGGCGCCCGTGCTACGCGACGGCTTCGCGATCGCCCTGTGGTCGGTCATCGCCGGCTCGCTGATGACGGTTCTATTGCCGACCGTTGAGAAGATTTTCGGCGTTGAAACCGACCTGAGCCTGATCGAGCTCGGCGACCCCGCACACCCGCTCCTGCAAGAGCTCATCCGCCGCGCCCCGGGCACGTACAACCACTCAATCACCGTCGCATCGCTCGCCGAGGCCGCGGCGGAGTCGATCGGCGCCCGAGGCTTGCTCGTGCGGGTCGGAGCCTATTTCCACGACATCGGCAAGATGCTCAAACCGGGTTATTTCATCGAGAACCAGTCCAAGGGCGACAACCGTCACGACTCGCTTGTCCCCGCGATGAGCACGCTGGTGATCATCGCACACGTCAAAGACGGCGCCGACCTCGGGCGCCAGAATCGGCTTCCCGAGTCGATCATCGACTTCATTCAGCAGCACCACGGAACCACGCTGGTCGAGTACTTCTACCGTCAGGCCAACCAAAAGAAGGTTCAGGAGGACCCCGACGGCGGCGTTCTGGACGAAAGCTCATTCCGCTACCCAGGCCCAAAACCCCAGACCCGCGAGGCGGGCGTATTGATGCTGGCCGACGCCGTGGAAAGCGCCAGTCGCGTGCTGAAGGAGCCGACCCCATCGCGCATCGAGAGCTTGGTGCAGGACATCTCCATGAAGCGGTTGCTCGACGGCCAGTTCGACGAATGCGGATTGACTCTGGAAGAAGTCCGCAAAATTGGAGAAAGTTTGGTAAAATCGCTCACCGCCGTGTACCACGGTAGGGTGAAGTACCCCGACCAGGTCACGGCGTAGAAGCGCGAGCAGTTGTCATCCTGAGCAGAGCGAAGGATCTGACGTGACGCTAGATTCTTCGCTCCGCTCAGAATGACCTACCACCGCGCCATTCCCTTTTTCATAGGACGCTCCATCCTACCTCGCAACTGAATGAGCCGATTGAATCCCACCGATGCCGATGTCGCGGACGACTCGGACCCTTCCGAACGAACGCTGCGCGTGCTGGTCGCCAACGAAACCGACGCCCCGATCGACGCCGACCGCATCGAGTCCGCCGTTCGCCTCGCGCTGGCCGACAGCCCCTACCGTCGCGGCGAAGTGAGCGTCGCCGTCGTCGACGATGAAACGATCCACGACCTCAACCGGCAGTTCCTCGATCACGACTACCCGACCGACGTTCTCAGCTTCACCCTCGAAGACGAGCCGCCGCGTCTCGAAGGGGAGATTATCGTCAGCCTCGATACGGCCATTCGCCACGCGGCGGAAGTCGGCTGGTCCGCTGCGGACGAATTGCTGCTGTACGTCGCCCACGGCGCGCTGCACCTCGCCGGATTTCGCGATAAGAACCTTAAAGACTCGGCCCGAATGCACACCGCTGAAGCGGCGCTGCTCGCTCAACTCGGCGTTGCCGTTCGTCGCGGCGATTCGCGCTGGAAATCCAGCGCCGCGAAGGAGGGCCAAACGTCGTGAGCCCTACCACGCTGTTTGCGGTAAGCGGCGTCGCCCTATTGGCGACCGCGTTTCTGAACCTTGGCTACCGAGCGTTACGCCAGTTTTCACGGCATGATTTGGCTGGCATCTGTAGTCGCCGCGGCGACGAGGAACGCTTCGGCGAGATTCTCCGCAGTCACGAGGAGGTCGCGCTGGGGGTCGAAATTTTGGGCGGGTTCACAGCCGCACTCAGCGTTATCGCCGGCGCAGCGTGGGCCAGCGCGTATTGGCAGTTCTCGCCGGCGCAGTCGTTGGCTCCGCTGCTGGGCACGTCCGCAGCCGTGGGGCTGGTGCTGATCGTGGTTCGCACCTGGGCGCCGTGGGCCGGCGCCCGGCTGTTCGCGGAAGGGTTCTTGTATCGCACCTGGAAGTTGTGGCGGGCCATCGCCGCGCTCACCCTGCCGCTTGCTTGGGGGGCTAAAGCCCTGGACGCCATTCTCCACCGCATGCTCGGCCGCACGCCGCAAGTGGTGGACGAACAAGCCATCGAAGAAGAGATTCGCACGATCGTCAGCGAAGGCCATCGCGGCGGACTGCTCGAAGACGACGCCCGCGAGATGATCGAGGGCGTCATGGACCTGGGCGACGCCTACGTCTCGCAAATCATGACGCCGCGCACCGACATGCACATGGTGCAAGTCGATTCGCCCTGGGACCAACTGCTCTCGGAGGTCATCGAATCGGGCCATACCCGAATTCCCGTCTACGACAAGACCCGCGACGATATCGTCGGCATCCTCTACAGCAAAGACCTCATTCCCGAGCTGGCGACGGGCGACCCCGAGTCGCGCACCCCGGTCCGCGAGCTCGTCCGCAAGCCGCTGTTCGTCCCCGAGACGAAAGCCGTGGACGACCTGTTGCAAATGTTCCAGCAACTCCGCACGCACATCGCGGTCGTGCTGGACGAGTACGGCGGCGTCTCGGGGCTGGTGACGATCGAGGACGTGCTTGAAGAAATCGTCGGCGAGATCGACGACGAGTACGACCCCGAATCGGTGGAGGAAATCGAGCGGATCGACCAAGACACGGTCGAGGCCCTGGGCCGCACCCATATCGACGAAATCAATGAGGCGATGAACCTCGAACTGCCCGAGGACGGCGACTACGACACCATCGGCGGCCTGGTGTTTTCGGAACTGGGCCGCATCCCGCAAGTCGGCGAAGAGCTCGTCTGGCAAGAAAAGGTGCGCATCAGCGTGCTAGAAGTCACCCGCCGCCGCATCGACCGCGTACGGATCGAGCGACTTACCAGCGGCCAACGCGAAAGTGCGTGAGGGCAAGGAGCCCGACGCGCTAGCAAGGGCAGTTTTAAGAGTTAAACCCTTGCTAGCGCGTCGGGCTCCGCCAGTAATCCCTCTTGACTCGACTCCTCCCGGCGCCCTACTGTTCCCCGGCATTTTTCCCGGCGCAACTGCGCGCATCGCCGCGCAGGCCGCTCCTCGTCTGCACCGAAACGCCCTCATGCAACGCACCAACCTGCTGCTGTTAGCCGTCTGCTGGGCCGTGCTGTCGCTTGCCATGGGCTGCGCGGCGATGAAAATCCCCGCGCCGACCTTGCCTGGGATGGGCGACGCCTCCGCCCCCGTCGGTACCGCTCCGTGGTGGCGGGCTCACAAAAAGAAAGCCGTGTTCGAAGGCGCCGGCAAGGGCTGGAGCGTCGCCGGCTACCCCGGCTACTTCGACGACGAGGGCCGGCCCATCAACATGCGCGTCGCTAAGGTCGTCGACAAGAAAGACAGCGGCGGCGGCCTCCTGGGCGACGCCGATTTCCATAAGCGAGTCACCGGAATCAAGGAACAAGTGGGCCTGGGCCCTAACCAGTCGCGAGCGCAAGTCGACTTTGCGTCCGCGGAAGAACTGTTCCGGCACGAGAAGTACCGCGAGGCGGCCAAACTCTACAAGAAGGCCGCCGCAAGCTGGCCCGACTCGCAGCTCGAGCAAGACGCCATGTTCAAGTTGGCCGAAAGCAACTTCTTCGCGGCGCACTACTCGAAGGCCAACAACGGCTACGAGAAGCTGATCCGCAAATACCCTAATTCCCTGTACCTCGACAACGTCATCACGCGCCAGTTTTCCATCGCCCGCTACTGGGAGCAGTATCACAATTACAACGAGAATTGGGTGATAACGCCGAACCTGATCGACAACACCCGGCCGCTGTTCGACACGATCGGCCGCTCGATGAAGACGTACGAGAACATTCGCCTCAACGATCCCACGGGGCCGCTGGCCGACGACGCCGTGATGGCGACCGCCAACTCGTATTTCTTGCGCCAGCGGTACATCGACGCCGACTACCAGTACGATCTGCTCCGCAAAGAGTACCCGCGCAGCGATCACCAGTACGACGCCCACATTCTGGGCCTCCAGTGCAAACTCCGGAAATACCACGGGCCCAGTTACGACGGCAAGCCGTTGGAGGAAGCCAAGCTCTTGGTGAAGCAGCTCAAAATCCAGTTCTCGGGCGAACTCGACGAAAAACAGCGGACCGAGCTTGCCAAGGTCGACGGTCAGTTGACGCAGGAACTTGCCACGCGCGAGTTTAACATGGGCAAGCACTTCGACGGCATCGAAGAATACGGCTCCGCCAGATACTATTACGCCGAAGTCATCAAAGAGTATCCCGATTCGCAACTCGCAACGATGGCACGCGACCGACTCGCAGCGATCGGCGGCCTGCCCGAACGGCCCTCCTCGATCCTCGATCCGGCGCTCGATCTCTTGCCGGAGAACGCCGAGCGCCAGGCGATCGCCCAAGTGCCGCTGCGAAAGGATCTGGGAACGAACCTGCCACAGCTCGACGGGGGCGATCCCCTAATGGCCCGCGCGACCGGTGACGACGCCAATGCCGAGCCGATTCGTCGCTAATACAATCCTTCTCCCTCGAAGGGAGGGGTGAGCGGAGGGATTCCTGAAGCCCTCACACGGTTGACAATGCAGCGCTTCCAGAGAACTTCGAATCCCTCCCCCGTCCCCTCCCTTCGAGGGAGGGGGGCCTCGCTGCGCCCGGTATTTATCGTTGCGTTCGTCACGCTCCTTAGCGCCACCGGCTGCGCCGCCTACCGCCTGGGCAACGAAACGCTCTACGCCCCAGACGTGACGACCGTGTATGTGCCGATGATCGAATCGGACAGCTTCCGCCGCGACTTGGGCGAACGGCTTACCGAAGCGGTGGTCAAGGAAATCGGGCTTAAGACGCCTTACACCGTTGTTGGCACCCCCGACGCTGACAGCGTTTTGGCCGCTCGGCTGATTCGGGACACGAAAGTCGTCACCGTCGAGAACCAGAACGACGATCCGCGAACGATCGAGATTGGCATTCAGGCCGAAGTCACCTGGCTCAATCGCCGCCGTCAGCCCCTCGGCCCGGCGACAACCGTGCCGCTGCCGGCGGAGCTGTTCATCCCGATGGGCCAAACCGCGGCGCTGCTGCCCGAGGCGGGCCAATCCGTCGCGTGGCAACAGCAGGTTGCGATTGAACGCCTGGCCCAGCAAATCGTCGCCACGATGGAAGAACCGTGGTAGTATAATCTGCAGGTTGCGAGCCGCTGGCGCCGCGTACAATGGGTATCTGCGAACTCAAGAATCTTGTTGTGAGAGCAAGTAACCTTATGACCACGTTCAGCATCTCCCTCCCCGACGAACTTTGCCATTTCGTACAATCGCAAGCGAAGTTAGGCGGCTTCAGCGGTGCAGATGATTACCTCCGAGCTCTCGTTGCACGCGCCAAACTTGGAACCGATCGCCTCGAATCACTTCTGATCGAGGGACTCGATAGCGGCGAGCAGGTGCTCTTCGACGCCGCAGCGCGGGAATCTTTGCGCCGTCAAGTGCGATCCGCGTTGGCGGAGTAAGGTCGATGGCTGACTCGGTATGGATAACGCCTCGCGCTCGACAGGACATCGTCGACTCAGCCACGTTCATCGGCCGCGAGAATGTTGACGCCGCCAATCGGTTCTTCGATCAGTTCGATCAGTTATGCGACCTATTGGCGACAACCCCCGAGGTCGGTTCACAATTTCCAGTGGCGAATCCGCGACTTCAGGGCATGAGGGTGCTGCGGGTTCCAACATTTCCCAACCACTTGGCGTTCTTTTCGCCGGTCGACGGAGGCGTTCAGATCGTTCGGGTACTTCACGGTGCTCGCGACCTCGACGCCGTATTCGGTCAGAAGTGAGCCGCGGCGCAACCGAAGCGAGCCTGTAAAATGTTGCTCAGTCGGTTTCCCTTCCGCGCCGCCTCCTGGCGATTGCGCACTCAAACGCTCCACTTCCCTCGTCGCCCGCTGCTCATGGGCGTCGTCAACGTCACGCCGGACAGTTTTTCCGACGGCGGTAAGTATTTCGATCCCCACGCCGCCATCGATCGGGCGTTGCGATTAGTTGCCGAGGGAGCCGACCTTCTCGACATCGGCGGCGAAAGCACGCGCCCGTACGCCGACCAGGTGGCGTTGGACGAAGAACTGCATCGCATCCTACCGGTCGTCGAAAAACTTCGCCGCCAAACCACCGTGCCGATCTCCATCGACACGAGCAAAGCCGCGGTGGCGCAGGCCGCTTTAGCAGTCGGCGCGGAACTCATCAACGACGTCACCGCCCTATCAGGCGACCCGGCGATGATCGACGTAGCCCGTCAAACCGGCGCCGGCGTTTGTGCCATGCACATGCAAGGCACGCCGCAGACCATGCAGGACGACCCGCGCTAC
>JBGSYU010000493.1:0-2937 GCA_041750715.1 Lacipirellula sp. | reverse complement strand
GGTCGAGGCGACTGAGGATTTGCTAAGGCGAGCTCTCTTCGGCGAACGTCCGACAGCGGAGGTGCTCATCGCCGAACTGGACGGCCAGCCCGTCGGCTTCGCGCTGTTCTTCGCCAACTTTTCGACGTTTAAGGGCCTGCCCGGAATTTATCTGGAAGACTTGTTCGTCCGCCCGCACGTTCGAGGTAAGGGAATCGGCAAGGCCTTGCTGGCGTGCGTCGCTGGCCTCGCGATCGAGCGCGGCTGCGGGCGGGTGGAATGGGCCGTGCTCGATTGGAACGAGCCGTCGATTCAGTTTTACCGGAGCCTTGAAGCACAGCCGCTCGACGATTGGACCACGTATCGTCTCACCGGCGACAGCCTGAAGCGGCTCGCCGCCATGTAGCCGAGTCTCTCCGAGATTCGGGTTCGGCAGTCTCGGAGAGACTGCCCTACGTGCGGTAGTCCGCGTTTAGCCGCACGTATTCAGCGGTGAGATCCGACGTCCAGAACCGCGCCGACGATTCGCCCTCGTCGAACAGCAGCACGATGCCCGTGTTGCGGTCGGCCGCCATCGCGCTGGAGACGGCGTCGCCGTCGAATGGCGCCGGCTGGCCGCGCTCGTACAGCAGCGAACCGTTCAAGTGCAAGCACACCTTCGACGCATCGAAGGGGACGCCCGCATAACCTGCGGCCGAGACGATTCGTCCCCAGTTTGGATCGTTCCCGGCGATCGCAGTTTTCACCAGCGGGCTGTCCGCCACGGTCTTGGCGATTTGGATCGCTTCGTCTCGCGTGCGGCAGCCATGCACTTCGACCGTAATCAGATGCGAGGCGCCTTCGCCGTCGGCGGGGATCGACTGTGCGAGGTCCTCGCACACTTCCACCAGCGTGGCCTGAAATTTTGCGAGGGAGGCCCCTGCAAGCGCCGGGCCGCCGGCGGCGCCGTTCGCCAGTAGAATGACGCTGTCGTTGGTGCTGGTATGCCCTTCGACGCTAATGCAGTTAAACGACTCGTCGGCCGCGTCTTTGAGCCCTTCAATCGCGTCGGCCACGTTGAGCCGGGCGTCGGTCATCACCACGGCTAGCATCGTCGCCAGGTTCGGCCCGATCATCGCGGCGCCCTTGGCGATGCCGCACAGCGAGATCGAACGCCCGTCGATCGTCACCGTCCGCGAGCAGATTTTCGGCCGCGTGTCGGTCGTCATCATCCCGCGCGCGGCGGCGGCAATCGCATCCTCATCCGCGGCCAGCCGGCTCGCAACGGCAGCGATTCCCGGCACGATTTTCTCCATCGGCATGAACTGCCCGATGACGCCCGTCGAGAGGACTAGCACGTCCGACGGGGCGCACCCGACCGCTGAAGCGGTCTGCGCCGCCATGGTTTCGGCGTCTCGATCGCCTTGGTCGCCTGTGCAGGCGTTGGCGTTGCCCGAGTTGATCACCACGGCCCGAATCGAGGCGCTTGGGGTTCGCTCGCGGCACAGCTTCACCGGTGCGGCGAACACCAGGTTCTGTGTAAACACGCCGGCGGCGACGCATGGCGCGTCGGAAACGATCAGCGATAAATCCAGTTTGTCTGAATTTCGCTTGACGCCCGTGTAAACGCCGGCGGCTTTGAAGCCTTTAGGAAGTTGTTCCGCCATTGATGACACCATTCAGTAGAGAGCCCGCGAATCAATGCGAATGCATTAACCACGAAACACACGAAACACACGAAAAAATCAATTGAGAAACGTTACTGCTTCTATTTTCCCTTTTCGGATTTCTTTCGTGTGTTTCGTAGTTAATCTCTTTTATAGTTACAACGCTGTCGTTTCGTCGAAGCCATACATCAGATTAAAATTCTGCACCGCCGCGCCCGCCGCGCCTTTGATTAGATTGTCGATCACGCTCACGATCACCACGCGGCCGCGGACCACCCGGGCGGTTATATCGCAGTAGTTCGTGCCGACCACGTCTTTCGTCGCGGGGAGCGCGTCTACGATTCGAACGAACGGCTCCTTCGCATAAACCTTGCGAAGGACGTCGAGAACCGCAGCGGCGTCGAGATTCTTCGTTGGCGTCGCATAGGCCGTGGTGAGAATGCCGCGATCCATGGGAACCAAGTGCGGCGTGAAGATCACCTGCGTCTCGGCGCCGGCGACGTCGCTCAGAACCTGGTCGATCTCCGGCGTGTGCCGATGCGTGCCCACGCCGTACGCCGAGAAGCTTTCATTGCACTCGGGGAAGTGAAAGTTGGCCTTGGGCGTGCGGCCGGCCCCGCTCACGCCGCTCTTGCTGTCGATGATGATCTCCTCCGGCGAAATGACGCCGGCTTGCAATAACGGCGCCAGCGGCAAGATCGCAGACGTGGGGTAGCAGCCGGGATTAGCCACGAGCTGCGCCGGTGCGATTCGCTTCCGGTAAAGCTCCGGCAAACCATACACCGTCTCAGCCATGCGGGCCGGATCGGGGTGCTCGTGCTCGTACCACTTTTTGTAGATGGCCGGATCGTTTAGCCGATAGTCGGCGCTGAAGTCCACCACTCGCGTGCCGGCGGCGAGCAGGTTCTTGATCACCTCGGCGCTAGCCGCATGAGGTAAGCAGCAGAAGACGCAGTCGGCCCGCTTCGCGACCTCCGCCGCATTGAGATTCTCTAGCCGCAGGTCCAGTCGCCCGCGGAGCGCCAGATGCACGTCGCCCAGATGCGGCTCGTCTTCCTGCCTGGTGGTGAGCGCCGTGATCTCCGCGTGCGGATGCGCCAGCAGCAGCCGAATCAGCTCTTTAGCTGAATAACCGGTAGCTCCAAGAACTGCGATGCGAACCATGGCGAGCGGCGCTGATCGAACCGAGGGGGGCGAGAATCCAAGAATATACTTACCGGGCACTTACGTCGCCATGGGCGGCGACGGCCTTTGTAGCGAAGCGGACGGGGTCGGGAGTCTTTTGCGACTGGGCGGCGTACCAATAGGCAGA
>JBGSYU010000492.1:0-2121 GCA_041750715.1 Lacipirellula sp. | reverse complement strand
CCGACCGCTCGTCGAAATCGTCGTTCGCCTCTGCGTCCGGGTCGCGCCACTGCGGCCCCTGCGGCAGGTCGCGCGGCGCGCGGGCCGCCGGCGGCTTCTTCAACGGCGGCAACGCGCCGAACGAACCCGCCTGAAACAAAGATTCAAAGGCGCTGCGAGCCGCGTCGCCGGACAGCGTGTCGGGTTCGTCGTCGTTCGCATCGTCCGCCAAGTCCGAATCGTCGCCGCCCAATTCCGAATCGTCGTCTGACTCCGAGTCGTCGTCATCGTCAAAGTCTGAATCGTCGCCCAGGTCCGAATCGTCGTCTGCCTCGAACTCGACGTCGGAAACTTCTTCCTCGATGATTTCCTCAAACATCGACTCCATCGGCTCGATCTCCGCGAAGCTGGCTTCCAACGCCTCGGAACTCGGTCCGCCGAAATCGCTCCCGCGCACCGTCTCGCGGGGGAGTTTGCGCGGCGGGTCGGCCGGCGCGGGCACGTCAATCCCCAGCGTGTCGGCCAGCGCATTCCAATCGCCCGGCTTGGCCTTGGCCGCTGCGGGATTAATCGCCGGCGGCGGGTCGAACGTCGTCTCGATCGCCGGGCGCTTGCGCTCCAAGGCGTCCGGCGCTGGGGCGGCGCCAACTTGTTTGATGAGGTCGTCCCATGACGAAGAGGTTTTTTTTTCGTCCATCGCGTCTGCTCGGGTAATAGCGGCACGGCCGTAAAGGGCCGGCATGAACGTGGCTGCATCCGGCGGCGACAACCGTCGCTCCGCCACTGCACAATATAAAGCGTTAGCACGAACCCGAATAGGACCGGAGTCTGAACGCGGCCGAAGTTGATATGTATGTTGCCCCGCTTCCGGTCTCCTCCCCCTTGGTGGGGAGGGTTAGGGATTGGGTCGACGCGGGTACACGCTTCACCACCCCTGCCCGTCACCGGGCAGTGGATTGTAGTCCTGCTCGCTGAGCGAGCAGACTACATACGGAGAAACATTCTGCTATCTTGCCCGCATGACAACCACTCAAACAAATGACCCAAATCTCCGCCCCCTCGGCAGCACCAACCTGCAAGTCTCCTCAGTCGCACTGGGCTGCTGGCCCATCGCCGGCGTGTCTACCCTCGACGTGAACGACGCCGACAGCATCGCCACCGTCCAGGCGAGCCTCGACGCCGGCGTCAATTTCCTCGATACGGCCTACTGCTACGGCGCGGGCGGCGAAAGCGAAGCGCTCATCCGCCGCGCACTCGAAGGCCGTCGCGACCAGGCCATCATCGCCACCAAGGGCGGCATCCACTACAACGCCGCCGGCAAGCAAGAACAAGACGGGCGCCCCGAAACCCTCGTCCGCGAGTGCGACGAGAGCCTGCGCCGCCTCGGCACGGATCGCGTCGAGCTGTACTACCTCCATTCGCCCGATCCGAACGTGCCGATCGCCGAATCCGCCGGCGCCATTCTTCGCTTGGTCGAGTCGGGCAAAACGCTGAGCGCCGGTGCTTCAAATTGCTCGCTCGAACAGTTGAAGGAGTTCCACGCCGTGTGCCCGCTCGCCGCGGTGCAGTTGCCGTACAACATGCTGCAGCGCGACATCGAACGCGAGACGGTTCCCTGGTGCCGTGCCGAAGGCATCGCCGTCACCGTCTATTGGCCGTTGATGAAGGGACTGCTCGCCGGTCGTCTCAGCGACCAGGCGCCGCTCGACGACCGCGATTCACGGCGCAAATATCCCATGTACCAGGGCGAAGAGTGGGAGAAGAATCAGGCGTTCGTCGCCAGGCTCCGCGAGATTGCCCACGACGCCGGCCGCACCGTCGCCCAGATCGTCATCAACTGGACCATCCACCAGCCTGGAATAACTGTGGCCCTGTGCGGCGCCAAGCGTCCCTGGCAAATCGAAGAAACGGCCGCCGCGATGGGCCGCGCGCTCGCCCCCGACCAAGCCGCCGCGATTGAAGCCGCCATCACCGCCCGCGTACCAGCCGCCGCAAAGCGGCTGTTCCAATAACGGCGACGAACTGTAGCCCCGGCCTCTGGCCGGGGGTAACGTGGCGCTACGCGTCGCTTCAGTCCGACCCCCGGCCAGAGGCCGGGGCTACATCGAACGCGCCCGGTTGTAACGAATGCGCGAACCTGCC
>JBGSYU010000491.1:0-2942 GCA_041750715.1 Lacipirellula sp. | reverse complement strand
CTATTCGCCTGGGCGACTTGCTGCATGTCGAGTTCCACGCCCAGGCCCGGCGCCTCGGGCACGGCAATGCTGCCGCCGCAGATTTCTAGCGGGTTGCGAGTCAGGCGCTGCCCGACTTGCCAGATCCAATGGGTGTCGATGGGGGTGACATTTCCGAGCGCGGCGGCGGCGACGTGGGTCATCATCGCGAGCGACACGTCGAAATGCGTGTTGCTGTGCGAACCCCAGGTGAGCCCCCGCTGCTGGCACAACGCCGAAGCTTCGACGGCGCCGCGCATCGTCCAGAAGTGGCAATCGGCCAACGGCACGTCGACCGCTTGCAGGCGGATGGCCTCGGCCAATTGCTGTAGATCGACGGCGATCATGTTCGTCGCCGTGCGGATTCCGCTCTGACGGCGAAACTCAGCCATGGCCTGCGGTGCGGAAAGATCGCCTTCGGCGCCGCAGGGGTCTTCGGCGTAGAGCAGCGATCGTTCGAGCGGCGCGAGCCAGGCGACCGCGTCGTCGAGGCTCCAGCAACCGTTGGGGTCGATGATGAGCGCATCGCCGGGAAGCGCTTCGGCCAGGCCGCGGATGCAATCGCACTCGGCTTCGCCGTCGAGGACGCCGCCTTTGAGTTTGAACGTCGAGAACCCGAATCGCTCTTTGGCGGCGACGGCTTGCTGGACGATCGCCTCGGGCGCGAGCGCTTCGCGGCAGCGAATGCGGCTCCAATCGTCGCCCGGCTCATTTACTTCGGAGCAGTAGTCGAGCGTGGTGCCGTTAGAATCGCCGATGAAGAATAGGTAGCCGAGGGCTTCAATGCTCGTTCGCTGCTGGCCATCGCCCAGGAGCTTGCACACCGGCACGCCCAGCGCTTGGCCGGTGAGGTCGAGCAGCGCGCACTCGACGGCGGCGACGGCGTGAATCATCACTCGCTGGTCGAAGGTTTGCACCCCGCGGCCGGCGGCGTCGAGGGACGCGAAGCGGGTTCGCAGGACGCCGAGCACGTCGTCAAGCTCGTCGACGCGGCGGCCGACGACAAGATCGGCCGATGCCTGGAGCGTGCCGCGGATCGCTTCGCCGCCCGGCGTTTCGCCGACGCCGATTCGCCCGGCGTTGTCCTGTAGCAGCACCAGATTGCGGATGAAGACCGGGCCATGGCCGCCGCTGAGGTTCAGCAGCAGTCCGTCGTACCCCGCCACGGGGATGACGGTCATCTTCGCGATTGTGGGGAGGTGGTCCATGGGGGCGTTCTGTGTCCCTCTCGCTCCGCGAGAGGAGGTCTGCTCGCGGAGCGAGCAGACTACAATGACGGCTGGGCGTTCGCAAGCGTTGCCGACCGTCCGCCGTGTCGGCATAATTAGGGGACGCAGTGCAATTTACGGCCGTTCCTCTGGATAGAACTTTTTGGGAGTTATCGAATGTCGCTTCACACCACCCGTCGCGGATTTCTCCAGGGCAGCGTTGCGGCGGGAGCTACGTTGGCCTTGCCGGGGCGGCTGCTGCGGGCGGCGGCGAATGAGCAGATCAACGTCGGGCTCGTCGGCTGCGGCGGGCGGGGGACGGAACTTTTGCAGATGTTCCACAAGATCGACGGTGTGAACATCGCCGGGCTGTGCGACCCCGATCGGCAGCGAATCGCAGCCCTCAAGAAAACGTACGGCAATGCGAAGACCTGGGTCGATATGCGCGGCATGTTCGATGACGAAGATATCGACGCGGTAATCGTCGCCACTTGCAACCATTGGCACGCGCTGGCCGCCATCTGGGCGATGGAAAGGGGCAAGGACGTGTATGTGGAAAAGCCGCTGGCCAACACGCATTGGGAAGGCCAGCAGGTGGTCGCCGCGGCGAAGCGGTACGGCCGCATTTGCCAGGTGGGGACGCAGCAGCGAAGCGATCCGATGCAGGCGGAGATTCGCGAGTTTCTGCACGACGAGCAACAGATCGGCAAGCTGGCGTCGGCGCGCGTCAATCGCTTCGGCATTCGCGAGTCGATCGGCAAGCGCGATACGCCGCTGCAACCGCCCAATTCGGTCGATATGAACCTGTGGCTTGGCCCGGCGCAGGAAGAAGCGATCTATCGCAACAATTTGCACTACGACTGGCACTGGATATGGAACACCGGGACCGGCGAGATGGGCAACTGGGGCGTACATGTGCTCGACGATCTGCGCAACACTGTGTTCCAGGACGAAGTGAAAATGCCGACGCGGGTAGCCGGAGGCGGCGGCCGCGTCGCATGGAATGACGCCGGCGAGACGCCGAACTTGCACTTCGCCTATTTCGACGCGGGCGGCATCCCCGTGGTGATGGGGCTATGCAATTTGCCGGCGGCGCCGGGCGGCGAAAAGGCGCCGGAGGTTCCCGGCCCGGGCAACGGGTACGTCGCTTACTGCGAAGGCGGCCGGCTAGAGGGGCAGCGCGCCGGCGCCGTCGCGTTCGATGCGCAGGGCAAGGAGATACGCAAGTTCAAGGGCGTCGGCGGGAACGACCTTCATCAGCAGAATTTCATCGACGCGGTTCGATCGCGGGATGCGTCCACGCTCAACACGTCCGCCGAGGTGGGCCTCTATTCCACCGGCTGGTGCCACTTGGCGAACATTGCTTGTCGAGTGGGAGAAAACGTATCGGACGACCGCGCCGAAGCGCTCGCGTCGCAGTCGCCGCAGTGCGAAGGGCTGATGGACGAGCTTGCAAGCGTTGCGAAAGCTCACCACATCGACGCCAAGGGCGGGCAGATCAAGCTCAGCTCGGTGCTCCAATTCGATCCCCAGAGCGAAACGTTCGTCGGCGCGGGGGCCGAGGCGGCGAACGCGTATCTAACGCGGGAATTTCGGGCGCCGTTTGTCGTGCCGGAAGTGGCGGTGGACGCGGTGCGGCTGGCGCGGCGCTCGTAAGGCGGTGGGCGACGCGTGGAGCCCGCAGCGCTAGCAAGGGCGTTAAAGTTTCGTTCGCTG
>JBGSYU010000490.1:0-4106 GCA_041750715.1 Lacipirellula sp. | reverse complement strand
GATCATCGCAGCGGGGGCGGCGTAGACAGGACAACTGGCGTCGGAAGCCGAAACCGCGGCGTCTGAACCGGCGCCAGCACATCGATCGATAAACTGGCCCAGAGCCAAACCGCTCATCACAAGACCTTTTTCAGCAGCCTGGTAAAGCTCCACGGTGAAAATGCCCCCGCCCTCCCTGTCGCCAGAAAGGGCCAAAGTGGCCGAGTTTTACTCCGCCCGCAGCGCGACCATCACGCCGCTACCGTGGTCGACTTTTACACCGCTGTTCTCAGTCGAGATGAACGTCGACAGCTACCGCCGCCGCGCCGCCGCCGATCGAACCACCGTCAAGATCGGCAGCTCAGCGACAACCACCGACAGCCTCGCCGACAACCACGATCAATCCGGTAGCGACAACCTCATCGACGCCGACGCCAACAAAACCAAGAAGGACATCACTACCTGAACCACCCGCCGCAGCGGCCGAAACCGGCCAACTTGGCTGTCGCCAGCGGACATCATGGTTGACGCGCTACAAGCCGAAGAGGAAATCCGTATGACAACGCCCAGGCCGAGAGCTTCATGAAAACGCTCAAGGTGGAGGCGGTCTACCCCACCGAATACTCGACTTTCGAGGACGTTGCCGCGGACTTGCCTGCCTTCATCGATAACATTTACAACGCCACCCGGCTGCATTCGGCGCTCGGATATCTGAGCCCAAATCAGTTCGAAGAGAGAAACGCCCCGGAACGGTCAAGACAGGCCGCCTGAAATGTCCAACTGGAAGGGCGCACTCCACACATGGCCGGATTTTCCTCCGGCGTTGACAGTGCGGACCGAAGAAGGCAGGCTCTACATGCTCGTAGCGATCGACCGTACGAGCAAGCATGCCCTCGCCGAACTGCATGAGCGGGTCACGAGATGCGCCGCCGCCGATTTCCTTCGGCGACTGATTGACGCGGTTTCGTACCGGGTGAGGCCCTCTCCGCGAGAATTCAGACTTCCTACCGGGCGGCGAGTCGGTTCCATTGTTCAACCAACAGCTCTGAGGCGCGGCAAATATCGGGTCGCGCCATTGCCAGCATGCCACCGCATCGCCGTCTCCAGAATGTCCTCGATGTTGGACCGTGTCGGCTCCCAGCCCAAGGCGGCCCGCGCCCTTCTGTTCTCGGCGACCAGTATGGCGGGATCGCCGGCGCGCGGTGACTCGATACTGTGCGCGATTGGATGGCCGCATACATGTTCCGCAGCAGCGAGGAGATCGAATACGCTTGTGCCGGAACCGGTGCCGAGATTATAGCGCTCCATCCGGCTCGGTTCGACCTGTTGCAGAGCGAGAAGGTGCGCCGTGGCGAGGTCTTGGACAGAAACGAAATCCCGGACGCAACTGCCGTCGGGTGTTTCCCAGGCGTCGCCAAACACTTTGAACGGGCCTCGCTGGCCGAGCGCGGTCTGGATCAGAAGCGGGATCGCATGGGTCTCTTCACGGTGCGCTTCGCCGTTGCGCCCGTCGTCGTCGGCGCCGCAGGCGTTGAAGTAGCGCAGCGCTGTCGCGCCGATGTCGTAGGCGTCTGCGTAACCCTGGAGCAGATGCTCCACAGCGAGCTTCGAGGCGCCGTAGGGCGTCGCGGGAGCGATTGGATCGTCTTCCCGGATTGCTCGATCGAAGCCGTGGGCATAGACCGCTGCGGTGCTGGAAAAGACGATGCGGCCCACATCCGAGGCGCGCATGGCGTCAAGCAGGCTGCGCGAGCCGTCGACGTTGGTGGACCAGTAGCTTCTTGGATCGGCGATCGAGCCTGGCACCGAAGTGAGGGCTGCGAAATGGACTACGTGAGTGATGTCCCGGTCGCGCAGCACGCGGCAGACGGCTTCGGTCTCGCGCAGATCGACCACGTCCAGCCGGTCCACTTCGACAGCAGCTGCGTGACCTTCGCTGAGGTCGTCGAGCACGAAGGCTTCGATACCCTCTCTTCTGAACGCTCGAAAGCAGGCGCTCCCCACATAACCGGCTCCGCCGGTCAGCAATACTCTCATGTCGTGTGCTCCTTGGAGATCAGTGCGACAGGGAGCACAATGGTTCAAAGAAAACCCAAACCATCTTCGAGCAGGCCCCGGAGTGTTTGTGCATCCACTCCCAAGAATAGAACGGCGTTTTCGTTGCCGAGATCAATGAAGGCGCCTCCAGACACATCACCGACGCGCGCTAAAACTTCCTCGGCCGTCAACTCGCCCAAACCGTTGATGTTGCGGCCGATGTGCAGCCGATCTTCGGCGGTGAAATCCATCACTGTCGTGACGCCATGCGCTCCGCGCATCTCGAAAATGTCCGAGCCGGCGCCACCGATCAGTATGTCGTCGCCGGCCCCGCCATTCAGCCGGTCGTTGCCGTCGCCGCCGTCGATGTAGTCGTCCTGCCGGCCGCCATGGATCCAGTCGTTTCCGCCCTCGCCGAAGATCACGTCATCGCCGCGGCCCAGTTGCTCGATGGCGGCGACGAAATCGTCGCCGTCTCCGAGATAAATCACGTCGTCGCCCGCGCCGGCATCTATCCAGTCGTCCCCGGAGCCGGCGTCGATCTCGTCGTCGCCGTAGCCGGTGCCGATGATGTCGCGCCCGGCCCCGCCCGAGACGGTATCCTCGCCGTTGCCTGCGTCAATCCGGTCGGTGCCAGCGCCGCCCTCGATGAGATCGTCGCCATTGCCGCCCTCGATGAGATCGTCGCCATTGCCGCCTCGGAGAGTGTCACTGCCGTTGTCGTCGATCAATGTGTCGTTGCCGTCGCCTCCATCGAGGAAATCGTCGCCGTCCTGCCCGCGCAGCAGATCATCTCCCGCGTCTCCGAACAGGCGATCGTTGCCGAAGGAGGCTTCGAGCCTGTCGTTGCCGTCGCCACCGTGCAACTCGTCGGTCGAAAGTCGCTTGGTTTCACGCCACTCGCCAAAGGCATCGCGTGGCCCATCGGTAAACTGGCGTTCGCTGAGCCAGCGCGTATCCAGCAGGTCGTCGCCGTCGCCGCCAAAAAGGACGTTGCTTCCGCCGCCGCCGTGCAAGATGTCGTCGCCGGAGCCCCCCGCCAGGATGTCGTCGCCGTCCCCACCTGTGAGCAGGTCGTTTCCGTCGCCGCCGAACAGCAAATCGTCGCCGTCACGTCCATGCATGGTGTCAGCGCCACCCAAACCCCACATCAGATCGTTCTGTGCCGAGCCGATCAGGCGATTGACCCCCGCGTCGCCAAGAAATGCATGGGCAAAGGGTCCGCCGAATAGCCTTTGGAAGATGACTTCCAGGTCCACCCCACCGAGCGTCGGGTAACTCCACGTAGATACTCCATGCCCACTGTCGACTGATACGTGTTCATTCATGATCTTTCCCCACCCTGGCGCAATACGCGCGACTATCACCTTGGATCCGATTTCACCCATTTGTCGCCAATGGCATGTCAGGGCGACCGCGTTCAGTTGAAACCCGCCCACGGTAACTTTTCAGTAAAAGGCGTGGACCGATCTCGGCCAAATGAGCTGTGAAGTTGTTTCGTCGTTGAAGAAAAGTGTTAAGTTATCGCAGGTGAGAATTAAGGTTTTGTTTACGCGCCGGATCGCATTCCTCCATCGCGGCCTAATCGCAGTTTTTAGGAGGGGCACTAATGGCAACCATACCTGGGGGCGCTTTCAACGATTTCATCTTCGGGACATCGGCTGCGGACTTCATTGCCGCCGGTGACGGCGATGATTTCGTGTTCAGCGGCAGTGGTGACGACATCGTCGATGGCGGCGCCGGAGACGATACGCTGAATGGTGGAAGTGGGAACGACACTGTCCACGGCGGCGAAGGTGATGACCTGGTGATCGGCGGGTCGGGCGACGATGTCGTAACCGGCGATGCCGGCAACGACACATTGCTCGGTGGAGGCGGCGACGACGTCATGGACGGAGGGGTTGGCGACGACCTCATGGTCGGCGGCAGCGGCAACGACACGATGGACGGTGGCGCGGGCGCGGACGAGTTGATTGGCGGTTCGGGCGACGACCTGCTGTTCGGCGGCGACGGAGACGACACGCTCGACGGCGGCGGCGTCGATGACCGCCTCGACGGCGGCGACGGCGATGACATGCTCAGCGGCGGCG
>JBGSYU010000489.1:0-1920 GCA_041750715.1 Lacipirellula sp. | reverse complement strand
CGCTCGCGGTGTTCTGGGCGACCGAGCTGGACCGGGAGCGGCTCGCCGAGCGCGAGCGCGACGATCTGATCACCCAGTTGATGAACACGACGCCCGCCGCCAAGCTGCGAGCGCTCGGCATGGCGGTGGACCGGCTGGAGCGCGATTTCGGCGACTGGCGCACGCCCTGGGGCGACGTGAACCGCTTCCAGCGCATCACGAACGAGATCATACCGCGTTTCGACGACGCCGCGCCGAGCATCCCGGTGCCGTTCGTGTCGGGCAATTGGGGCTCGCTCGCCTCCTATGGCTCGAAACCCTATCCGAACACGAAACGCTGGTACGGCAATTACGGCAACAGCTTCGTCGCCGTGGTCGAGTTCGGGCCAAGGATCCGCGCCCGCGCCGTGACGGCGGGCGGCGAAAGCGGCGATCCCCGCTCGCCGCACTTCAACGACCAGGCCGAGCGTTACGCGAGCGGAGATTTTCGCGAGGTCTATTTCTATCCGGATCAGCTGCAGGGCCGCACAGAGCGCGTGTACCGGCCGGGTGATCGGCGTCTCGTGCGATCATGTTAGCCTGTTCGCGCACTCGGCTTCGACCGTTTTTTCAGAGTAATTGACCGCTTCAGAACTGGTTACGCGTCCCGTTCCGGGACACCCCGCAAATTCGTTAATTTTAATTTCACCAACCAGGAAACCGGAAGCCCGCGGCCGTGTTTTAGGGGGCGAGTATGGCCGGCGGATCGCTAGCCGTGCTCGCTTTTGCACGCGGGAATATCCGCCTCAGGGGAGTTTAGTTTATGAAGAAGTGGGTATTGGCCGCGGGTGCGGCTATCTGTGTCGCCGGTTCGGCGAACGCGGCGGTGATCACTCTGGAAAGCGTCACGAACAACGGCGCCAACGACAACACGTTCATGTATCAGGGCACTTTGGGTCCGGATGAAGGCGTTCGCAGCGGCGACCGGCTGATCATCTATGATTTCGGTGGCTATATCGATGGTTCGATCTTCTCGCCGAGCCCGAATGTCGTCGCAACCGTCGAGTTCACCAGCGTGACCGGGATCGTGCAGCCGGGCTTCACCGACGACGCCACGATCGAGAATCTGGTGTTCACTTATGTCGGTGACGACTTCCGCAACGAAGGCGGTCCGTTCGCATCGCTCAACTTTGATGGCCTTGGCGCGCGGTCGGAGTTCAGCAATACCGTGTTGGACGCGTTCTTCACCCTGACCACGAAGAACAATCCGGACGGTCAGCCGGGCGGTTCGAACACCGCGGTCTTCACGCTCGGCAGTGTCGCCGTCCCGAACGCCATTCCCGAGCCCGCCACGTGGGCGATGATGATCGGCGGCTTCGGCATGATCGGCGCCGTGTCGCGTCGTCGCAATCGCACCAAGGTGACGTTCGCCTAATCGCGGTTTCGATCACTGAAAAAGGCCGTCGGAGCGATCCGGCGGCCTTTTTCCGTCCGCATGAGCTGGCGGCTGGAGAGGGGCAGGCTTGTTTTTCCCGCTACCGGAAATCTGGTAGGCGCACGTCAGGCAGGGGGGAGACATATAATGACTCGACGGCTTGCGCGGCTTTTGGCCGCTTCGTGTCTCGCGGTTGCGGCTCCGGCCGATGCGGACGTCGTTACCGACTGGGGCGAACTGCAGACGTCGATCCACAACGCCACCGCCGATCCTCAAGGCGCATTCGATTCAAATCGAATCCAGGCCTATGGCAAGGTCGCGCTGGCCATGTTCGAAGCCGCCAACGCGACGGACCGCCGCTACGAATCCCATCTTAAGCTGGCGGCGGCCACGCCCGGTGCGTCGACCGAGGCGGCGGTCTCGGCGGCCGCCCAGGATGTGCTTTTGAAGCTGTATCCGTCGCAAGCGCAAGCGATCGAGAACGCTTACACGATCGCGATCGCCGATGTGCCGGCCGGCGCCGGCCG
>JBGSYU010000488.1:0-4218 GCA_041750715.1 Lacipirellula sp. | reverse complement strand
GGTACTCCCCGGCGCAAGACGGTCGGAGACGCACGCGGGAACAGCCGCCGTTGTAGAGAGAGTTTGTTCTTTGTGTCCGGATTTTTTTCTGAGGAGGTTTCGTATGTCGCTCGATTCGGATCCCGGGCCGCACAGATCGCGCGGCCTGCAGCGGTGGAACGAGGCCGTCGCGCCCAGCGCATGCGGCCTCAAGAACTTCATTTGGAACGTCGCTTGGTTCCTCGTGTTTCTCTGTTGGATGTTCTCGTACAACCCGCTTACTCAAGGTGCCCGTCATGAAGATCGAACTTCGTCCGTTGTCGGATATCAAACCCTACGACAAGAACCCGCGGCTCAACGATGAGGCGGTCGACGCCGTAGCCGCTTCGCTTCGTGAGTTCGGGTTTCGCCAGCCGATCGTGGTCGACGCGGACAGCGTCATCATTTGCGGGCATACCCGCTGGAAAGCGGCGCAGAAGCTCGGGCTGGAGAAGGTGCCCGTCCACGTGGCCAGGGACCTGTCACCCGAGCAGATCAAGGCGTACCGCATCGCCGACAACCAGACGGCCAGCCTCGCCGAGTGGAACTACGATCTGCTACCGCTGGAGTTGGCCGACCTCCAGGCGGCGAATTATGACCTGGGGCTGCTGGGATTCGACGCCGAGGAGCTGGCCAAGATTCTCGATCCGGGCGTCGAGGAGGGGCTGACCGATCCCGATGAGATTCCGGCGCCACCCGATGAGGCGACGACGCAGCCGGGCGATCTGTGGGTGCTCGGCAACCACCGCCTGCTGTGCGGCGACTCGTCGAACCCGGAAGACCTCGACCGGTTGCTCGACGGCGAAGTGATTCACCTGGTCAACACCGATCCGCCGTACAACGTGAAGGTCGAGCCGCGGAGCAACAACGCGATCGCCGCCGGCAACAGCTCCTTCGCGGCGCCGAAGACGCACCACCAGAAGTTCGACCTGGAGCGTCATCCCGAGAAGTCCAAGCCTACTCAGAAGAAGCTGCGAGCCAAGGACCGGCCGCTGGTCAACGACTTCGTCACCGACGAGGCGTTCGACGAGATGCTCCTGGCGTGGTTCGGCAACGCCTCGCGGGTGCTCAAACCGGGCGGATCGTTCTACATCTGGGGCGGGTACGCCAACCTCAGAAACTACCCGGGGCCGCTGAAGGCATCGGGACTCTACTTCAGCCAGGGGGTCGTGTGGGACAAGCAGCATCCAGTTCTTACGCGCAAGGATTTCATGGGGGCGTTTGAAATCTGCTTCTACGGCTGGAAGGAAGGCGCCGGGCACAAGTTCCACGGGCCCAACAACGCCACCGACCTGTGGCATCTGAAGAAGGTCAATCCTCAGTCGATGGTTCATCTCACCGAGAAGCCGGTTGAACTGGCCGTGCGGGCGATCCAGTACTCGTCGCTCACCGGTGACAACGTGCTCGATCTGTTCGGCGGTAGCGGTTCGACGCTCATCGGCTGCGAGCAGACAGGGCGGAAAGCATTTCTCATGGAGCTCGATCCGCCGTACTGCGACGTGATCGTCGAGCGATGGGAGAAGTTCACTGGGCGGAAAGCGGAACGCATCGCCGCCAACGAAAAAACCCCGGCGCTGGCCGGGGCTGGGGAGAGCGTTTGAGATGCTACAAGACGCGGCCCAACTCGCTTTTCCGCATCGTGGTCATTGCGTCGCACGCCAGGAAGTGCTCGCGCATGAGAAGTTCGTTGGCCGGTTGCGCCAGTCGGGCATCAGCTTCTTCGAGCGTGTCGGCAAGCGTCCGCAGTCCTTCAGCGGCCTTGTAGTAAGCCTTGCGAATCCGCTGGGCGTCGTCGGCGTTCATATCGCGGAAGATCTCGCGGAGCGCCTTTTCGGTTTCGGTCATCGTCGTTTCTCCTGGTTGGGGTGGGGTAATCCACTGATGACACAGGAGCCATGCGGGCGCGAAAACATCAAGCGCGGCGGAGCCGGAACTGTGAAGATTCTCGCGGATCGGCCGTGGGGCCCGTCGTGGCGCCTAGTGGCCCCGGGCGAAGAACTGCCCTCATTAGGCGACCCTGGCCTGCACTTCCGCTGTCGTGGCCGACGTGGCGGTCCTGCCGACCGCACGACTGTCCCGCGCGACAATTCGCTAACCCATCCCACGGTTGAGGACGGCGAGGTAGCGCTCATAGGCGTAAACGCGGTCCCGTTGCTTCCCGGTGATTTCCCGCAGCACGCCAGCCTGCTGCAGCGCATCGACCGCCTTGGACGCAGTGGGCTTTGTCGTGTCCATAATCTCCATCGCCTTGGCGAGCGTGACCACGGGGTGACTGGTGAGCAGTTCGAACAGGCGGACCGAGCTGACGGTCGCGCTGGCATGATTCAGAACAGCTGTCCGGTCCTCGGTGAGCATCGCAAAGATCCGCTTCGCGCCGCTGACGCCGTCGTCCGCCGCCTCGCAAACGCATTCGAGGAAGAACCGCGACCAGCCCTCCCAATCGCCGTCGGTCCGTACTGCGGTCAGCAGGCGGTAGTATTCGTCGCGTCGACGCTTCAGCGGCACGCTCAGGTAAAGGATCGGCAGCGGCAGCAGGTTCCAATGTTCGACCAACAGTGCAATCAGAAGCCGCCCGATGCGGCCGTTGCCGTCGAGAAAGGGATGGATCGTTTCGAACTGAACGTGGGCCAGCCCGGCCTTGATCAGCGGCGGCAGCGGGTCGTCGCTGTGAATCCATTGATCGAGTTCGGCGAGCGCCGCCTTGGCGTCGTCGGGTGGCGGCGGAACGAACCGTGCATTGCCCGGCCGCGTGCCGCCGACCCAATTCTGCGAGCTGCGAACCTCTCCGGGAAGTTTGTCCGACCCGCGGACGCCGCGCATCAATCGCTTGTGGGCGGCACAAAGGAGGCGCATGCTCAGCGGCAGCCCCTTCGGCCGGCGAATTTCGCGGCGGGCGAAGTTGAGCGCGTCGACGTAGTTGCACACCTCCTGCACGTCGTCCAAGCGCTCGGCTTTGGCGGTCGCCTCGAATTCGACCACCTCCTGCAGCGTCGCCTCCGTGCCCTCGATCTGCGACGTCATGACGGCTTCCTTGCGGACGAAGCCGTACAGGAACCAGTCGGGGCTGGGAACCATCTCGGCCGCCACGGCCAGCCTGCCCACGGCGGCGTTGGCATCTGTGAGCATTTGCGCCAGCTCGCCTTCGATCTGCAACGGCGGTCTGCGCGGGGGCAAGGGGTGCGGGATGAAGGCGCGAACCGTCTCGTCGCCAAACTTTGTCGATTGGTAGGTTCCTGTTTCGCGCATAGCTGGTTAAGCTCCCTTTACCACAGTTCGACGCTAGTAAAGAAGTCTTGTCTAACGCCCGAGGCTAGTCAAGCCTTCTTTACTAGCAATTCTGCCCTCGGACATGAGAAAACGCCCGCGAATCGGGCTTCGCGGGCGCTATTGGCGGCATATCCCGACCATCTAGTCGAGGAAGGAGGGCTACTTGCCGGCCGAGGCGAACTTGCCCCGCTCGGTCTTCTTGAACCGGGCGTCCTTCCCCTTGGTCCCGATCTCCCGCAGGATCGCCGAGTAGAGAGTGCGGTCGGGCGTCTTGCCGCCGGGCGACTTCCAGATCCCCTTGGCGGCCAGCGCGTCGATCATCTCCTTGGTCGTCATCGGCTCCTTCGAAGCTGCGAGCAACTTGGCCGCTGCGTCGAGCGCGCTGGTCTTCTTGGCCTTCGCCTTCCCGCTGGCGGGAGTCTTCGCTCGGGATGCTTTCGTCGCGGCAGGCTTCTTGGCGGTCTTGGTCTTGGCCTTGGTCATGGTCGTTCTCCTCAATCTGGCATGGGATGGAATGGCTGCCATCGTCAGGCGGCGGGAACCACCCGCCGCGACGCGCCGGCTTCGGCGCGTTTCGGCTTACAATCCCAGCGTCTCCATGAGGCGGTTGTGCTCGTCGGCGCCCAGCATCTCGGTGAGCGTGTCAGCGAACCATTCGACTTGTTGCAGGGCGGTGAGCGCGTCGGCGTTGGCCGGCTTATAGAACGCAGCCGGCTGGAGGAAGGCGATGATCGCGGCGACTCCCTCGGGCGAGAGGTGGTCGCGGATCGTCCTGGTGATGTCGGCGGCGGCGGCGTCCAGCCGATCGCCGTTGCTCGTGACGCTCGTGACGCGCGGGTCGAGCGGTTTGCGTTTGGGCATCGTTGTTCTCCGGTTGGGGTTGGTAGTAGCCGCCGCCCGCGCCGGGCGGGCGACGGCGTCGTGCGGTCAGCG
>JBGSYU010000487.1:0-3221 GCA_041750715.1 Lacipirellula sp. | reverse complement strand
CCCGTGCGCCGTCAGGGCCAGCGCCGTCCACGCGGCCGGCTCGGCCGACGTCTCGCGCGAGGCGCGGTAGGTCCACCGCGTTGCGGCGGCGAGTCGTTCGAGCGGCTTGGTGAGATCGGACATAGTCTTCGCGGCGCGCCGCTTCAGAGCGATCGGATGTTGCCTGCCGACAACCTTACGTTGCGTCGCCGCCCCGTCGGCGCCGAATCGGTGCGTTTCGACCTCAAAAAGGGCTGTTTTCCGGTCGGTTTGCCGATTGTGCGGGCTAACACTTTTCCGCGAACGGCCAGTCGCTCACTTTTTCTTTTGACGCTGGAGAAAGTTGACATAGGTTTCAAGTGAAGTCGCGAACGAGCAATCGCAAGCGGCTTCAAAAGGTGAACGCAAGCAGGCGTTTGCCAGGTAAGGCTTCTCTTCTGCGTCGAGCTCGATTCTTTCGAGCGATTTAAGGATGAGCGCAGGACGAAGAGGCGGCCGAGCCAGAGCCTGCTGCGTCGTCATCCTCGAGAAAGGCAAACCGGTCGCAAGGCCGGGGCGCAAAGCTAGGGAGCGGTCGGCCTTATGTTGGTCGCATCGCCAGCCCGGTTGCCGAAGGGATGCTAAGTCGTCGCAAGCGGCGCAGCAGACGCATCGGTTCGCGAGATGAGACGCAGAACGCGTAGTTGTTTAATAAATCGGCTTGGACGGAAGCGACCCTCAGCAGGCTCCTTCGCACGCCCGTCGTGCGAAGCGCAACCGCTCAAGCCAACCACCGGGAGCCATTCCAAAAAACTCCCGACAACCCGTAGGGCGTAGGGCGTGCGTCCGCTTCAGCGGCGCCGGCCCGAAGCTCGAGAAAGCAGAGGATTCCATGAAGAAGCTCGCAAAGAAGGTGCAACAGTTCCTCGTCTCGGAAGATGGTCCGACCGCGGTCGAGTACGCCGTTATGTTGGCGCTCATCGTGATCGTGTGCTTGACCGCTATTCGTTCCATCGGAACGAACGCGTCGGCCACGTTCACCGACGTCGCCACCCAGCTCGGCAGCTAAGACCTGCGTCGGTTATACGCCCTACTACGGAAGCCACAGGGTCTGAACAAGCCACCTCTCGGGGCGCTGAGCGCTCCGAGAGGTTTTTTCGTGCCTTCACTTAGCCCCCGGTCAGTGACCGGGGGCTAAATGACGGATGACGAGCCGTCCGACGCAACAATCGTGAGCTACGCTTCAGTAGGCCTTTCGGGCGCCTTCGTATTCGGAAGGCGCGGGGCCGAGTTTTCGAAAAGGAACGTCGCCATGTTTAGCTTGCTGCCGGACGAAGTTATCCGCGCGGCGTGCCAAATGGCATGCTACGGTTTTGCGGCCTTCACGGCCATGGTGGCGTTCTTGTTGACGCCTCGCTGGTAATCCGCGTTTGAGTTGGGGATGAAGATCATGATCGACTGGCAAGAATTCACCGCTCGCTTGAGCGAAACGTGGCCCTGCTGGGTCGTCACCATCACGCTCGTCGTGGCGGCGATTATCGACGGCCTGAAACTTAAGGTCCCTAACTGGATCACGTTCCCCATGATCGCCAGCGGCTGGGTTTACAGCGCCACGCTATCGCCCTATCCCGGGTGGGAAGGGCTTTTCCTGAGCCTCGTCGGCACCGCCGTCGGCCTGGCCGTGCTGCTGCCGCCGTATGCCGTGGGCGGCATGGGCGCGGGCGACGTGAAGCTCATGGCGGGCGTGGGCGCCTGGATGTGGGGCGCCGTTACAATATTCGCCTTCGCGGTTTCCGCGCTGGTGGGCGGGGTGATCGCCGTCGCCATGGTCCTCTCCCGAGGCGCGTGGAGCAAGCACAAGAACCAGTTCTGGTCGATCCTCAACGAAATCGCCACCGTGAAGGATCCCGAAAAGCTCGCCGAAATTGCCGCCGAGCGCAAGCCAAGCATGTTCCTGCTGCCCTACGGCATCCCGATCGCCATCGGCTCGATCGCTTACTTCGCCTGGACCGGCATGCTGGCTTAGCTTCATGTGCGATTACATCGGTCATTCTGAGCGCAGCGAAGAATCTAGCGCGCCGCAAGATTCTTCGCTGCGCTCAGAATGACAAACACAACGCTCAGTACGGCAACCGCAACTGCTAGCAACTTTTCTACCTAAGTAATCGAATCCGCTCCCGTCCGCCGTTTAGATTGAACCGGTTGTGACGGGGGCGCCGAAGAAACCGACAAGGCACGGAGTCGAGCGCGGCGCAACGCCGCTCTCGCGAACCCCGTGCCGTTCATGCCAGGGGGGTATGATGCGTCCGAAATCGTTAATTCTGTTGGCGCTTGCGCTGGGCTGCGGCCTGGTCGCATCAATCGGCATCAGCCAGGTGCTGGACGGCAACAACAAGCCGGCCGCGGTAGCTACCTCGCCGATCTACGTCGCCTTGCAAAACGTGAACGTCGGCGATCCGCTCACCGACAAAATGGTCTCTCTCGAGGAATGGCCGAAGGACAGAGTCCCGGTCGGCGCCATCGCCAAGTGGGAAGACCTCGAAAACCGCCGCCCGCGGAGCAATATCTACCAGGGCGAGCCGATCCTCGACAACAAGCTGCTCGCCAAGGGCCAGACCAACGACCCCATCCAGGGCGTGCCGGCCGGCATGCGGCTGAAGACCGTTTCGGTCGACGCCCGGAAGAGCGCCGCCGGTTTGCTGAGTCCGGGCGACCGCGTCGACGTGCAAATTTTCGTGAAGGCCAATGAAAGCCAAGGCATCAACAACGCCTTCACGAAGATCTTCTTGCAGAACATTCGGGTCTTCGCCATCGACCAGACGATCGACAAATCGTCCGACGGCGAGGAAGCCCGCATCGTCGCCAAAACGGTGTCGCTCATCGTGACGCCCGCACAGGCGAATCGCATGACGCTTGCCGAAAACATGGGCGAAATCAGCCTCATTCCTCGGCATCCCGACGACGACAAGATCGTCGACGATTCCGAGCAAGGCGCCGACGAATTGTTTGGCCGCAGCACGTCGAATAACCGCCAGCAGGAGCAGGCAAGCGGAAAGGGCGAATCCGCGCTGTCGGGCCTGAAGTCGATGATGGCCCAGGCGATGGCCGGCGCGGCGCAAGCCTCTGCCGGGCCGCCTAAGCCGTCGTTCGAGATGACCATTCTGTACCCCACCGAGGTGTCGACGGTGCAGTTCTCAGCCAATGGCCAGCCGATCGACCCCAAGGGCGCCGCCGCCCCGGTCGCGGCAGGGCCGCCAGCCGCC
>JBGSYU010000486.1:0-13604 GCA_041750715.1 Lacipirellula sp. | reverse complement strand
CGCGGCCATCAAGCGGGCGAAGTTGGGCGTCGCGCCATCGTGGAACAGCTCGGACGCCAGTTCGTAAACTTGCCGTGCCGCAGGCGATTCGATGTCTTCCGTTTGAATCTGCTCGAGCAAGGCGTCGATCATTTCGCCGTTATAGAGTACGATTTCAATCAGCTCACGATCCCACGCCGAAAGCCGAGCCGGCGCCGCTAAGCCGCGAGCGGCAGAGGGCTCCGCCGCTTGCGGCTTAGCGCCCACCGGCGCCGATCGTACCTGAGCACTCGCCTTACGACGCAGCGCCTTCAGCCGCATCCGCAGCGTATCTTCGCCGAGCCCGAATTGCCGGGCCACGCGTACCAACACCTGCTGCTCGCGAACGAGCGCCGCGCTGGAAGCCGACGCCGCGGTCGGCAGCGCGCGCGCGAGCGTGGCGAGAATCGCCTCCACCGCTTGGGCCGAGCGGTGGGGAGCAGTGCCTGGCGCCAATCCTTGGGTCACGGCAATGATCTTGTGCTGGAGGGCATCGACCGATTGTGCGAGCAATCGTCGAAAGTGTTCGCTTCCGTGCGAGCGAATAACATCACACGGATCGGCCCCCTCTGGCAAGCTCAGAATTTTCAAATCAATTTCGTGAGCGACGAACAGTGCTAGCAGGTTGTCGAGAATGCCCATCGTGCGGGTCTGCCCGGCTTCATCGCCGTCGAGCACGAGTGTGATGCTGTCGGTGAATCGTCGCACCAGGGGAACGTGCTTTTCGCCGAGCGCCGTGCCGAGTACCGCGACGGCGTGATTGATGCCGTGCTGGTGGGCCATGATCACGTCGGTGTAACCCTCCATCACCAGAACGCATTTTTCCTTGGCGATGCCGTCGCGGGCGGCGTCGAGGGCGTAGAGCTCGCTCGACTTGTTGAACAGCGGCGTCTCGGGGCTGTTGACGTACTTGGCGTCGTTGTCGCGGGCGAATTCCGGAAGCACGCGGCCGCCGAAGGCGATGGGACGTGAACGGGCGTCTCGGATCGAAAACATCAGCCGTCCGCGGAAGCGATCGTAGAAACCGCCGCCGTCGCGCTTGCCGATCAGGCCGACGCGCTCCAGCACGGCAGGCGACCAATTGGCGGCCACGCCGCGATTGAACATCCAGTCCCACTCGTTGGGCGAAAAGCCAACGTGAAACGCCGCGATGCTGGCGTCGTTGATGCCGCGATCGTCGAGGTAGCGCCGCGCCGGCTCCGCCGCGGGGCTATGCAGCAGGCATTGGTGGAATTGGTCCTCGGCCCACGCCATTGCGCGGAGGAGGTTGCGGCGATCGAAGAGATCTTCCCCCGCCGCTTGCGGCTTAGCGGCCGGAGCCAAACTAACCCCCGCCCGTTCCGCAAGCAATTCCAGCGCTTCGCGGAACTCCAGGTTCTCCGCCTTCATGACGAAGCTAAATATGTCGCCGCCGATGTCGCAGACCCAGCACTTAAACGATTGCCGATCGGGATTCACCTGAAAGCTCGGACGCGCATCGTCGTGCCAAGGGCACAGGCCAACGTACCCGCGCCCCTGGCGGCGAAGCGCCATATACCCGCCGACCAGATCGACGATGTCGATGGCTTGGCGAACTTGCTCTTTAGCATCCTGCAAACTGGTGAGCGACACGGCGATCCTTCAAAACGTGTTCCCGTAGGGTTATTCCACTTCAGGTCGCGTCGCCACTTTGACTTTCAAATCGACTTGTTCCGGCCCATCGTCGGTGGCGCGCACGATCTTCAAGGGAATCTCCGTGCCAATCGGCGTCGCCGCAATCGCGCGGCTCAAGAGCGTTGGATCGGAGAACTTTTCGGAGTTCCACGAAAGGATGACGTCGTATTGCCGAAGACCGGCCTCTGCGGCCGGACTGTTGCCTTCCACCACCGTGACGAGCACGCCTTGGCCGCGGTCGAGGTCTAGCTCTTTGGCGACTTGATCGGGGACTTCCTCCGGGCGGACGCCCAGATAGCCGCGCTCGACGCGGCCAGTTCGGCGGATTTCATCGTAGCTCGCCTTCACCAGCGCGATGGGTACGGCGAAGCTGATACCCTGGTAAGAGGGGCCGATGATCGCCGTGTTGATGCCGACGATTTTGCCTTCGTGATTGACGAGCGGACCGCCGCTGTTGCCGGGGTTCACGGCGGCGTCGGTTTGCAGGTACTCCTGGATCACGTTGCCGGTGATGCCGCGTCGTTCTTTCGCGCTGAGAATCCCCGAAGTGATGCTCTTTTGAAGGCCGAACGGGCTGCCGACGGCCCACACGATGTCGCCGACTTGCAATTCGTCGCTGTCGCCCCATTCGGCCGCCACGAGGCCGTTCATGTTCGTTTTGAGAATCGCAATGTCGGTGAGCGGGTCGACGCCCACGACGCTCGCCGTGCCGCGGCGACCGTCGCTGAGCTGGAGTTCCGCCTTGGCGACGCCATCGACGACATGCTTGTTGGTGATAATGTAGCCGGCCGAGTCGACGATGACGCCGGAGCCTTGCCCCTCGCCGCGGCCGCGCGGGGTGCGGATGTTCACCACGCTCGGGCCCACCGACTGCGCGAGCATCCGATACGCGGCGGAGATCTGGCCGAGATTGAAGTCTTTCAGGTTTTCGCGGGCGACGTCGAGCCGCGCCCGTTCGCGGGCCGAGGTCAACGCGTATTCGATGCGACCGACCATCGAGGGGGCGACGAGCACGACGGTTAGAATCGTGAAGACCCACAAAAGGCGGCGAAGGCGAGGGCCTTCCTCATTGCGGGGGGGTTCGGCTGGCCAATCTTCGGCGGTGGGCCGTCGCGGCGGCGCGGCAGGGAGCGACGCGGGAGCCGACTCGGCGGGCGCACTCCATGCTAGGCCGACGGGCGGGAAGGATTCCGGCTGCATGGCGCGATGGGTCCTAGACTGCTGAGCCGCTGAGTGTTGATTGATCGCCGGAGCCTATGCATCGTCGGTAGCCACGGCGACCCTTTCGCCCATTATACTGTTCCCAAGCCAAGCGGGCAGCTATCTTGCCTGGCATCAATTGCGGCGATATCGAAACATTAGAGCCCCCGACACACATTCTCGATGCCTAGTCGATACTTTCCTCCCGCAAATCGCGCCTCCCCGGAGGGTTTGGTCGTCGTCGGCGGGCGACTGTCGACCGACCGACTGCTGGACGCCTATCGGCACGGCATCTTTCCGTGGCCGTCCGGGGCGTACGAACCCATGCTGTGGTGGTCGCCCGACCCGCGGGCCATCCTTCCGCTGGAGGGCGTTCATGCGTCGCGGCGATTGCAACGGCGGCTGCGGAACGGCGAATTCTCCATCCGCTGCGATACCGCGTTCGCGGAGGTGATCGCCGCCTGCGGCGCGGGACCGGGACGGGAAGGGGGCACATGGCTAACGCCAGCGATGATCGCCGCGTATACCGAGTTGCATCGACTCGGACACGCGCACTGCGTAGAAACCTGGAGGGACGACGTGCTTATAGGCGGCGTGTATGGCGTGGCGATCGGCGGGCTGTTCGCCGCGGAGAGCATGTACTTCCGCGCGCGGGACGCGTCGAAAGCGGCTCTCGTGCGGTTGGCTGAACATCTGCGGTTGCGCGGGTTCCAGATGCTCGACGTTCAACAATGGACGGCCCATACCGGCTCCATGGGCGTCGTCGAGATTTCGAGAAGCGACTACCTACGGCGTCTAGAGGCGATCGTGGACTTGCCGGTGAGCTTTGGCGCCGTAATCAGTTAAAAAATGTAGCCGGCGTCTGTGCCCCCGAAGACTTGACGAGAATCCGGTCTCACAGAGACCAGCTACAATTCTTCGCGTCTTCCCTATAGGGACAAACTCGTAGGCGACCGCGTGACGTACCAGATGCGGCGACGCCACGCGATCGCCTTGATATCGTCTGGCTTAAATACGCCCCGTCAAAACCATAATGAGAATCACGATCAGCACAATTCCCAGCAAACCGCTCGGCCCATAGCCCCAATTGCGGGAATGGGGCCAACTGGGCACAGCGCCTAGCAACAGGAGAATGAGCACGACGAGCAATACAGTTCCGAGCATGGCTAACCCTACCTTTTCATTGGCAACCGTCCTTGGCTAACACTGCGGAATAAAGCTTCAAATCCAGCCAGGATGACTGCAAAGTCCAGAAGCTGTCACTCTGAGGTACTCCGAAGAGTCCGGCTAGATTCTTCGGAGTACCTCAGAATGACCGTGCGCGCGGGGCTTTGCAGTTCACCTTCAAATCCAGCGCCTGGCGCCATCTTTCGTCGACGGCAGGCGTAAATCTCCCTTAGCCGTCATTCAACCTCGACTTTACCAGTGTCGTCGTCGCGATTGACTTCAACATCGACGCCGGGGACGTCGCTGTCAATCAACTGGTCTTCGTCTTTGGTCACTTGCACGTCGACCTTGCCGGTATCGCGATCGCGTTCGACTTCGACCTGCCCCCTGGGCGTTTCAACGTCGAGCATGGTTTCTTTATTCTCGCATCCTGTCGCGCATATGACCGCAACGCAGAGGACCAAGGGCGGCAACGAGACAGCGGTAAGTAGTTCCGTGACTTTCATGGCAGCTCTCCTTTGGAGGGCGAATGGTTTTGAGCAAACGTGTGGCCGCTGTAACCGCGGCCAAACCCGAGATCGCAAGCATGCAAGAGCTGTGCCGTTTGAGAAAACATCGAGAAAAGCAGCACGTCGTCTCGGTTGGCCTCGAAGGCTCTATCAGCCAGCCGCGCAGTTCGGTTGGTGCGCGATCCACGAATGTGGCGGCCGTCATCCTGAGCGGAGCGAAGGAGGCGAGCGTGGGTTATAGATTCTTCGCTCCGCTCAGAATGACTATTGCGTCAGCCCGCCGAGGCGCCGCGCGGCAGATCGCCGGACAGAAACGCCTGCGTCATTCGCTGCGACGGCTCGGCTTCCGGCGGCGTGGGCGTGGCAGGCAGCTCCAGCGTGAACCGACTGCCCTGGCCAACCGTGCTTTCGACGCGAACCTGGCCGCCGTGTTCTTCGAGAATTTTTCGCGTCACGGTCAAGCCCAGGCCTGTGCCGCGGCCCCCCTTGCGCGAGACGAAGACGGTGAAAATGGTTTCCAAGTCGTCGGGGGCGATGCCGCCGCCGTTGTCCTCGACCACGATCAGCGCCAGCTTCGCCGCGTCGTCGTAAGTAGCGGTGACGATCACGCGGCCATCCTCGGCCTCGTCGCACGCGTCGATCGCGTTGGTGACGACGTTGAGAATCGCTCGATGCATGGCCTCGGGATCGAACATCAAGGTTGGCATGTCTGGCGCTGGCCGCCATACCAGTTCCACGGACAGCTCCTCGGCTCGGCTGGCCATGAGGTCGATCACTTCGGACGTGATTTCATTGAGATCCGAGGGCTGCGGCTCGGGCTCGCGCTCCTTGCTAAACGTGAGCATGTCGAGCACCAACGCGGAGATGCGCTCCTGATTTCGCTCGACGATGCCCCAACCCTTTCGGATCGTGTCGACCGCTTTCTGTGCGGACTGCTCGTCGCGATCGTCGGTTTTCGTCGCCACGTCGTGGTCGCCCAGGCCCAGCTCGATGAGGTAGCTGCCGCCGCGGACGCCCTGCAAGATGTTCTTGATATGGTGCGACAACGAGGCGATGGTCTGCCCGACGGCCGCCAGACGTTCGGCCTGGACGAGCGCCTTGTAGTAGGAGGTGTCTTCGACGGCCAGCGCCGCCTGGTGGGCGATCGCGATCATCAGCCGCAGGTGTTCTTCGCTGAATTGGTTGGTGGTCTTGGAGGCGAGCACCTTTTGCGGAGTTACCGCCGTGTCGATGTAAATGACGCCGACCACCTCGTAACGGCCCTGCATCGGGACGCAAATGGCCTCGCGTACGCCGAGGCTGACGATGCTTTGCGCCGGGTCCCAGCGGGAATCGTCGCGGGCGTTGCTGGTGAGGACGCCTTCGTTTTGTTCGACGACGTAATCGAGGATCGTCTTGCTGATGCTGATCTTTTCCTCGCTGCGCAAGCCGCGGCGTTGGCGCCTTACCTTCGGCGTGAGCTTGCCGGTTTCGAGGTCCTTCAGCATGATGCAGCCGCGGTCGGCTTCGACCCAGTCGAAGATCATGTCCATGATCCTCGCCAGCAGTTGGTCGATGTCCATCGTGTGGCTTACCGCCAGCGCCGTGCGGTACATGATCTGCAAGTTGCTGCGGGCCCGTGCGAGCCACGGGTTGGACGACCCCTTAGCGTCCGGCATGAGCCACTCGCTCCCGCCGCTGGTTTGGCTGAGCGAGGCGACGATCCGCGAGCCGTCGTCGTCGATTCCGGCGAGCGGCACGATGTCGACCTTGCCGGCTAGATCTTCGACGCGGTCGTCGAGGAACCCGGTGTACAACAGCAGCGAACGGCCCACCTGCACCTGATCGCCGCTGGCGAGCGACTGGTCGTTCACGGGTTTGCCGTTGACGAACGTGCCGTTAGAGCTGCCCAGATCGCGCACGGCGTACGTTTCGCCGCGGCGCACCAGCTCCGCGTGATTGCGCGACACCTCGGTGTCGTGCAGGCGAATGGAATGGTTGTGCGTGCGACCAATCGAGTGAACGGCTTCCTCGAGGTGGAAGCGCGAACCCTGATCGCGACCTTGAATGACAAACAGCGACGCCACGAGTGAGTTGGCTCTCGGTAGACGAGGCAGGGGTCGACGCCTACTGTCGATTGCCCAAAAGCTCCTCGATTCTACGGATCAGCGCCCCGTAATGGTAGGGCTTAGCGACGAACTGTTCGGTGGGCAAAGGACTTGCGCTACGCCTGAACGTTCCGAGGACAACGATTGGACAAGCGTTGCGGGCTGCCGCCGCCGCCAGGAGAGCGGCCGACGCATCGCCGCCGTCATCCCGATCTCGTTCCATGTCGACCACGATCAGGTCGGGCCGCTCGGCGACGGCGATCTGGGCGCCATGATCCGTTCCATGGGCTTCCATGACCTGGGCGCCCCGTCGGGTGAGCAGCGAGGTGAGCACATCGCGCGATTCGCGCGAACGATCGACAATCAGCACGCGCGCAGCGGGGGACAACGGCGAGTCTCCAAAATTGGCGTCAGCAGGGGGGAGTCAGGCGGGTCAGGCTCAGGCGGGGCGGCAGAGAATACGCGCGGGGTCGCGGTTCTGACCAGTGCAGTTTGATACGCCGCCGTTAGCCGCGACGCGGTAGCGGAGCGCTGTGAGTCAGGCGCGACACCGCGCTCCGCTCCCGCGTTGCGGCTAACTGGAGCCGACGGACAGCCGGGAGCGGTCGCAACTTCCCGGAAATTCGCGATTATTCTCGCCCGCCGAACTGCTCTTTACGGCGATACCCCCCGACGGCACAATACGCCCCGCATTTGATCCCCGCCGCCCCTCCCCGCACGGATTGTCGGGGGCGACTCGTACGCCCACGGGCGGGCCCCAGAATCGTCTGGTCAAGGATGACCCAAGCATCAAGCAAGGAGTGCTGACGTGAGAAAGCTGCTGCTCTCAGCCGCCGTTATCGGCCTGGCTATCCCCTCCCACGCGTTCGCGCAGGCTCAGCAATTCGGCGCCGCGCCGGCTGCCCAGCCCGCCGCGCCCGGCCACGGCGCCAACGCCGCGAAGTACGGCATCGCCGTCGTCGACATCAGCTTCATCTTCAAGAACTATCCGGGCTTCACCAGCCAGATCGAAGGGTTGAAGGCGGAGATGGAAGCTGCCGACGGCAAGCTAAAGGCCGATCGCGACCGCCTGGTGCAAATGGAAGAACAACGCAACACGCTCAAGCCCGGCTCGCCGGAGTTCAAGCAGATCGACGAGCAACTGGCCCACCTGAAGGCCGAGTTCCAAATCAAGCAAGGCACCGTTCGCCGCGACTTCCTCGAACGCGAAGCGAAGGTCTATTACCAGACCTACATGGACGTAAGCGCCGCAGTGAAGTCGTACGCCACCCAGCACGGCATCGGCATGGTCCTGCGGTTCAACGGCGACGCGGTCGATCCCGCCCAGCGCGAAGATGTGATGCGAGCGATCATGCAGCCAATCGTGCATCAGAACAACATCGACATCACGCCCGACGTGCTGGCCGTGTTGGGCGTCGATATCCGCACGATCGGCGCCGCCAAGCCGGCGGTTCCGATGGCCACGCGACCGACCCAACCGGCGCGGTAACAGCCAAGGGGAGGGCGAGGCTCCCACCGAGCTGAACGCCCGGCTGGCGGCTCAGCAGGAGCTTCGCCCTCCCATTCTTTTCGGTTGAGTAGTTGGTCCGCGAGACGCCCAAAGGCTTGCCGCATGGTTTCCGCCCGCACGCAACAGACGATCGCCGGCCGTACGGCCGTGGAGGGCTTCGGGTACTGGAGCGGACGCGACGTCCGCATCGAGTTTCGGCCGGCCGCCATCGGCGCCGGCGTCACGTTCGTGCGTAGCGACCTGGGGCCGACGGCCCGCGTACCGGCGCGCAGCGACTTGCGAATTGAGGTGCCCCGCCGCACCAACCTGCGGCTGGGAAAGGTCGAAGTCGAAATGGTCGAGCATGTGCTCGCCGCCTTGGCCGGCCTGTGCGTCGATAACTGCGAAGTGTGGACGAACCAGCCGGAAATGCCAGGTTGCGACGGCTCGGCCGCGCCGTTCGTCGACGCCTTACTGCGATCTGGGATCGTGCCACAAGCCGCCGAGCCGCGTCGGCTGGTCGTAACGGAAGCCGTTCGCGTCGTCGAGGGCGAATCTTGGATCGAAGCGAGGCCTTCGGCCGAGAACCAGTTGTCGATCGAATACCAGCTCGATTACCCGGCGGCAAGCGCGATTGGACGGCAGGTCGCGCGTGCCACGATCACCCCCACGCGATTTCGCAGCGAACTGGCTCCGTGTCGGACGTTCGTGCTTCGCTCCGAGGCCGAGCAACTGGTGCGTCAAGGACTGGGATTGCGAGTCACGCCGCGGGACTTGTTGGTGTTCGACGAACACGGACCGGTCGACAACCGGCTGCGATTTCCCAACGAGTGCGCCCGCCATAAGGCGCTCGATGTTCTCGGCGATCTGGCATTGGCCGGCAGCCGAATGGTCGGAGAATTCACCGCCTACCGCAGCGGGCATCGGCTCCACGCGGAACTGACGCGGCAATTGGTTGAACGATTCGCGGCCACGCCATTGCGAGCCAGCGCATAGCCGTTTAATAGGGCGGACGATAGGAAAGCATCCGACATGGCCACCAGCATCGCAGCCAACGCCTGGGTCGACCCCAGGGCCGAAATCGACGAAGAAGTCGTCATCGGTCCGTTCTGCACGATCGGCGCCGGGGCGCGCATCGGGCGCGGCACGCGACTGCATAACAATGTCACGCTCATGGGGAACGTCACCCTGGGCTGCGACAACGTCCTGTTCCCCAACGTCGTCATTGGCGCCGAGCCGCAGGATTACAGCTACCAGGGCAGCGACACGCGCGTCGAAATCGGCGACGGCAATACGCTTCGCGAAGGCGTCACCGTCAATCGAGCGAGCGAGAAGGAAGACGGCGTCACGCGCGTCGGCAGCCATAATTTTCTCATGGGCAACAGCCACGTCGCTCACGACTGCAAGCTCGGCGATCACATTCTGATCGCTAACGGAACGCTGCTTGCGGGCCACGTTCACGTGCAAGACTACGCTTCGATCTCGGGCGGCGTGACCGTTCATCAATTCGTGACGATCGGCAGCTACTGCTTCATCAGCGCCATTAGCCGCGCGTTGCACGATGTGCCGCCGTTCATGTTGGTCGAAGGCATTCCAGCGCGGCCGCGGTGCATCAACATCGTGGCGCTGAAGCGAAACGACTTTACCGCCGAGCGCATTGAAACCCTTGCCGCAGCACATCGGTTGCTATATCGCTCGAAGGTCGGGCTCAACCACGCCCGCGAAATCTTGCGAGCGAATAACCAGCTTTCCAGCGACGTCGAGCAACTGCTCACGTTCATCGAAGGGCAGCAAGTCGGCAAGCACGGTCGCGGACGCGAAGTGAGGAGAGCCGCGTGAGCCGCCTTCGTCTTGCCGTCGTGGGCGTCGGTCACTTGGGACGCATCCACGCCCGACTGGCCTCGGCGCGACCGGAGATCGACCTGGTCGCCGTCGTGGATTCGCGCGCCGACGCCAGGGAAGCCTTGGCCAAAGACACGGGCGCCCGCCCGATCGCCGAGTATCGCGACTTAATCGGCGAAGTCGACGCCGCCGTCATTGCGACGCCGACGTTCACCCACCACCGCGTGGCGAGCGATCTCATCCGCGGCGGCGTGCACGTGCTGGTCGAAAAGCCCATCACACCCACCGTGCAGGAAGCTGACGAGCTGGTGCAACTGGCCCGCCGCCGGCAGATCGTGTTGCAGGTGGGGCACGTCGAGCGATTTAATCCGGCCCTGGTGAGCGTGCAGGATCGACTGCAGGAACCCAAGTTCATCGAAGCCCGCCGCCAGAGCGGCTACACGTTCCGTTCGACCGACGTCGGCGTCGTGATGGACCTGATGATCCACGACATCGATGTGGTGCTTTCGCTGGTGAAGTCCTCGCTGCTGGCGGTCGACGCCCTGGGCGTGTCGGTACTGGGCGATCACGAAGACATGGTAAGCGCCCGGCTGAAATTCGCCAGCGGCGCCGTTGCGAGTCTTACGGCGTCGCGCACCAGCTACGCCCCAGTACGAATGATGCAGGTGTTCACGCCGACGCGGTTCGCGTCCATTGACTTCGCCACGCGGCGAGCGACGGTCGTCGAGCCGCGGGCCGACGTGCTGCGCCGCGACTTTCACGTCTCGGAATTGAGCGACGAAGCCCGCACCCGTTTGCGGGAGCAACTCTTCGCCGAATTGCTGGTAAAAGCGGAAGTTCCCGCGGTCGAGACCAATGCGATCGAGCAGGAACTGCTCGACTTCGCCGCCGCAATTCAAACGGGGCGGGCGCCGCGCGTGACCGGCGCCGATGGCCGCGATGCGGTGATTGTCGCAGAGGCGATTCTCGAACGCGTTCGCACGCATCAGTGGGATGGTAGCATGGGGCGGCGCGTTGGGGCGCTGGCTGCGCCTGCGGCGCCGCTGCCGTTGATGCCAGTGGATGACGCTTGGTCGAGTGAGGATACGGTGATTTTGCGGCGCAAGGCGGGATAGTCGCGCCATTTCAGCCCCGGGCTCCGCCCGGGGGTCGCCGCACGCAACGCCAACCATCATCTAGGGCGACCCCCGGGCAGAGCCCGGGGCTACGCCAAGTCGCGGTCTTCGAAGAAGAACAGCGCTAGCAAGATCGCGGCGGCCGAGTAGGCGGCGCTATAAACCAGCGCCCAGCCTAGGTACGCCAGTGGCACGCTGGTTGCGCCGGCGATGGCGCCCTCGATTTCGAAATGGTCGAGCACCGGCAAGACCATCGCCAACAGCCGGCCGACGAACCGCACGAACACAATGTTGTCGGCCGCGGACGACTTCACGATCAGCGCGGCCAGGTGGCCCAGCGCGTAGATCGAGCCGCAGATCACCAGGTTTGGCAGCATCGGCAGCCGCGTCGACACGGCCACGCTAATCGCGGCCATGATCACCGATTCGAGGAAGGCGAGCACCAAGCCCGGCACAATCCGCACGACCTCGGCGTAGCACTCGGTCCATTCCGGCGTCGTCTTGGCCGATTCGCGCGCATCGTACACCACTTTGAACGATACCGTCAGCAAGAACACGAAACCGAGAATCACGAACATCAGCACGATCGGCCAGATGATGCCCAGGAACTTGCCGAGGATGAATTGACGCCGGCCGACTGGCTTCGAGAGGACGGTGAGAGCCGTGCGGCCCTCGATTTCATCGGCGACCGACGTGCTTGCCGTCCACAGGGCCAAGACGATCGCGAGCACCTTGATGGTGGTCATGCCCGACGTCTTAAGCATCTTTACGTCTTCGCCGAACGTGTTATACGGAATGAAGACGTACGACACGAGCGCCACGACGCCGATCGCGATCAACATCGCAAACAGCGGCTGGGCGACGGTTTCCTTGGCCGTCGCGGCCGCGATGACCGACACCCGCGGAGACAGATACCACAGGGCCAGGTACAGCAGGTACAGCCCGACCGTTCCCGCAGCGGCGATGGGAATCGCACGAACCTGCGGCATTTCGACGTCGGTATCAATTCGCAAGACGACGTTGGTCGGCGCGTCGCTCTCGTTGGTGACGTAGAGCGTAGTCACGTCGCCGTCGAACCCGCG
Organism: Lacipirellula sp.; assembly: GCA_041750715.1. GTDB lineage: Bacteria > Planctomycetota > Planctomycetia > Pirellulales > Lacipirellulaceae > Lacipirellula. The sequence goes on along the minus strand of JBGSYU010000486.1, from coordinate 1,442 downwards.
GTCCGCCGAACCGCCGGGCGCCCACTCGAAGGCGTCGCGCTCGCTGCCTTCGACCACGATCAGCGGATCGACGAAGCCCTTGCCCCGATCGGCGTTGATGGCGACGTCTTGATCGCTCTTGATCGAGTACCGCTGAACCTCGCTGGCGCGGAAGGCCGCCGCGATCGGGAAATCGACTTCGCGCGCCGGCACTTCAACGTCGAGCTCAATCGGTTGAACGCTGGGCAACCGCTGGAGCGATGACAGCACCCGCTCGACCGGCATCGACGGAGCGGCGAGCAAGGCCAGCGCGGCCAGCGACACGGCCACATACGAGATCGGCCGCAAAATGCCTTCGCCCACGGCGGCGCCGATGGCTCGCGCCGCCCGACGATTGACGAGGAAGCAAACGCCCCACAGGAGCAAAAGCAACGCCGCGCCAATCGTCACGCCGACGGCGAGAATCCACAGCGGAGTCAACCAAATCGCGAGCTTTCCCATATCTGCATGAGTATATCCAGCCCGCCGGCTGCTATCTAGCCTTGACCCCCTTCGCGGCGGCTCATACGCTCTGGCCGCCTATGTCGAAACATTCGCACAAGCGCCGCATGTTTTTGCCGCTGGCCGCCGTTGCGGCGGCGGCGCTGGGCATCGTTCCAGCCCAGGCCGCTGGCCCTGAAGTCAATGGCCCTGCCGTCAGTGGCGTCGTCGTCCTGCGGAACGGAAACGTTCTGGCCGGCGCCGTTCGTCGCGCGGGCGGGCACTACTTCGTCGATCGGGCGGGCGCATCGCTGCAGGTTCCCGCCGAACAGGTGGAGCTGGCGTGCGGTTCGCTTGCCGAGGCTTACGAGCTGCGGCGGATGGAACGGGTCGGCAACTCAGCCGACGCCCACCTGGAATTGGCCCGCTGGTGCCTGCGAAATAACCTGCTCGACCAAGCGGCGCGCGAGGTCCTCGACGCCCGAACGCGGGATCCGGGCCACCCGAGCCTCGCCTCGCTCGACAGGCAAATACAGCAGACGCTTGAAATGGAGGCGAGCCGGCGTCGACGGGCCGAACGCGCCGAGGCTGCGGTCGTTTCTTTGGCAGCCGCGGATGCGGAAACGCCATCGCCGTCGACGACGCTTTTGACTCCATCGACAGGCGCGCAGGCTCAGTTTGTGCGGAGCATTCACCCCATGCTCATTCAAGGCTGCGCAACCGGCGGGTGCCACCAGCCGCAATCGCAGCAGCAACTGCGGCTCGATCGCTTGGCGCTCGATGGCAACGGCAATCCGGAGCTTATCCGCCGCAACCTCGACGCAATCCTCACGCAGATCAACGAGGAAGACCCCGCGAGCAGTCCGCTCATGCTGCGGGCACGACAGGCGCACGGCACGCGGAAGGGGGAAATCTCACGTCCGTTGGCAACGTATCAAGCGGCGCTCCTTATGGATTGGTTGAACGCAGCGGCAGGCTTCGAG
>JBGSYU010000485.1:0-2948 GCA_041750715.1 Lacipirellula sp. | reverse complement strand
GTTGGCGTCGGCGCCGATCACCAGCGCCCGCTTGCTGCACCCGGTCGCCACGAACTGCATCGCCGTGGTCAGCGCGTAGGTGAAGGCCGCGCACGCCGCGGACACGTCGCAGGCCCCGCAATTCAGGCCCAGGCGATGCTGCACGATCGTGGCCGTGGCGGGCAGCAGTCGATCGGGCGTCATCGTGCCGAGGACCAGCAGGTCGACGTCGGCGCGATTGACCTTCGCCGCTGCCAGGCACCGCTCGGCGGCGATCACGGCCATATCCCCGGTGCTCATCCCGGGCGGCGCGTGCCGTCGCTCACGAATGCCGGTTCGCTGGACGATCCACTCAGGGTCGCAGCCGAGCGAGGAGAGGTCCGCGTTGGTGACCACGTTGTCGGGGACAAAGCTCCCCGTGCCCACCACCTGCACGCCCATCAGGCTTCGGACGGGCGCTCCGCCCACCGCCGAAATGCCGTCGCTCATAACAGGGGACCTTGAGCTTGAGGACGTAGAAATATAGGAAAGATGGGCGGTGCGGGACGGGCAGAATATCAGCAAGGTACGCCTTGGGCCAACGGGCTGCAAGGGCGTAGCCGCGGGCTAACAGCCCGCCGGTGAAGCGAGGCGACGCGTAGCGTAACGCACCGGCGGGCTGTTAGCCCGCGGCTACATGGGCGCGCTACGCCGCCCGCTTCGCCGCGTAGCGATATAAAATCGCGTTCCCCTCTTTACCGACGATCTCGACCGCCCCCATCTCGCGGAGGCAGTACGCAATTCGCTGCGCCGTCCACCGCGGCGTTTTCAGTCGCTCTGCCAGATGGGCAGTGTGAAACTGCTTCGGCATCCGCCGCGGCAGCAGTGTGCGCAAATCCGCAGCCGTTGCGAACGACTGCGAACTGACGATGCCCATCAGTCGTTGATCCTCGATCTGAAAGTCCTTGCCATCGCGCCGGCGGCGGCGACGCTTTCCGCGCCCGGGATAACGGCGCTCTTCGACGTCGACGAGCACCACCTCGAGCGTCAACCGTTCGTGCGGAAACACTCGCGTGAAGTACACCAGTTCGTCGAACACGCTAAGCAGCGTGCCCCGCTTCGGGCTGCGGCGGCGATCGAGTTCGGCCCCGCCGCGTTTATCGAGTTTCACCAGCAGCTTGTTGGCGACGATCGGCTTGACGATCCGCACGCGATGCCCTTTGAGCAGCCGCCGAATCTTGTCGCGAATCGCGGCGAGCGAGCCGTGCTGAATCTCGATCAGCTCCCCGCCGCGCACGGCGTCGATGCGATAGCCTTCGCACACGACTTCCTGCAAGCCGTCGTCGCCGGCGTAGAGGGCCTTGAGTTGGCGGTGGAGGGAAGTTTCCATGGGGGCTTTCATCGCGGCAATTCAATGCCGAAATCGCGAATCGTCAACAGCGTCGTCAGTTCATATCCGCGGGCGGCGAACACCTCGCGGCCGCCTTCCAGCCGGTCGACGATCGCTAGCACGCGCCGCACCTTGAGGCCCGCCGCTTCGCACCGCTCGATCGCCAGCAGTGACGAGCCGCCGGTCGTCACCACGTCTTCGACGATGACCAATTCCTCGCCGGCTGCGAACGGGCCCTCGACGTACTTGCCCGTGCCGTGTTGCTTGGGTTCCTTACGAACCATCACGCCGCGCAGCGGCATTCCTTCGATGCCCGCCAGCGTGAGAATCGCCGCCGTGATCGGATCGGCGCCGATGGCCATTCCGCCGACGAGCTGCGGCATCTCGCCGCGGATTAGATCCAGCATTCCGGAGCCGATCAGCTTTGCGCCGCGCGAATCGAGCGTCACCTTGCGGCAATCGAGGTAGAAGCTCGCCTTCTTGCCGGAGGCGAGCGTGAAGTCGCCGAAAGCGAGCGCGGTCTCGCGGACTAGCGTAACCAGCGCCTGTTTGTCGTACATCGCAAGCGATCCCTCGCCGTTCACCTGCGGATCGTAACGCGCGAACCGACCGAGAGTATATCGTAAATGTCGCTCACATCGCCGGACTTCAGCCGAATTACCCGGCCGGCCGGTTGGGGCGAAGCTGGGTCGTTGCTGCCCGGGCCGCGCAGCACCGCGGCCTGGATGTTCGGGTTCGCCGGATTGGCGAGCAGCAGGCTGCGATCTTCCGCGGTTCCACTTGCTTGCCCGTACACGCCGCCGCTGGCCGGGGTGAGCAACTTCTGATCGACCTTCCATTGGCCTTCTTCAACCGCGGTCGAAGGGTCCAACTCCACGGGGAACTTTCCCGCGTACCGCCGATCGAGCCACAACGTCATCGTGCGCGCACTGAGGTCCAACGTCGCAGAGAACTTCCCGCGAATTACCTTGAGGAGTTGCCCCGGCTGCAATGCGGCCGGATCGACCACGCCGTTGACCTTCGCCAACAGTTGCCACGGCACGTCAAACTTTTCGCCAATGTCTTGAAGCGATTCGCCCGCCTGCACGACGTAGGCCGGCTCCAACCGATGCGCCGGCGGACCTTCCCAGATAACGCTGCCCGCCAACTGGCTCAGGAGTGTTTGAACTTCCTTCGATTCGTCCGGCGTGAGCGAGGGGTCGCCGTACCAATCGGAAAGTCGCAAGAGCGCTTGGCCCAGTTCACCCCGTTCCAATTCCGCCTGCACCGCCACCCGCACGGACGGAAAGAGCGAGCTCTTGGTGTCCGCCAGCGACGGGTCCGGCGCCGAATCTGTCGGCGTGATCGGTTCTTCAGCGAGCCGGGGCGTCCCCGCCCCCGGCGGAATGAACGGCGCAGCAACGTCTCCTGGCGCGCTGGCGTCGGTCATGGCGCTTGCGGTAGCGTCGGGAACCGGTGGCATCGCCGGCAACTTCACGTCGGGCGCCGCGGAGCGCGCTTCAGCCGACGAATCGACGCCCACCGCTTGCGGTTTAACGTCCGGCGACCATACCGGAGCCGCATCGCCCGCGTCGGTCGCACTCGGCGCCGTCGTCGCGGC
>JBGSYU010000484.1:0-10560 GCA_041750715.1 Lacipirellula sp. | reverse complement strand
CGGCGTCTTTACCGCGTTGGCGGCTTGATAAACGCACCGCAAGGCGATCGGCTTGATTGCCGGCCCGCTCAAACCGCCGATGACGTTGCCCAGCATCGGCCGCCGCCGTTGCCAATCGATGGCCATGCCCTGGCAAGTGTTGATCAGTGAAATCGCATCCGCCCCGCCGGCCTCCGCCGCTTTGGCCATCTCCGCGATGCTCGTCACATTGGGAGTTAGCTTCGCGATAATTGGCAACCGGCATGCGGCCCGGCAATCGGCCACCAGCCGCTCGCACATCGACGGGCTCGTGCCAAAATCAACGCCGCCGCTCACATTGGGGCACGAAATGTTCAGTTCGACCGCCGCCGCCCCGGCCGCATCGCCGAGTTGCGCGCTCATCTCGACGAACTCTTCCGCCGTTCGCCCCGCAATGCTCACGACGATCGGCGTCCCCTGCGTCGCCAGATACGGCAAATGATGCGCGATGAACGCATCGACGCCGTCGTTATCCAGGCCAATGGAATTGAGCATCCCGGAGGGCGTTTCAATCGTTCGCCACGGCGCATTGCCGATCCGTGGCTGCCGCGTAACGGTCTTAGGCAAGATCCCGCCCAGCCGCGAAAGGTCGACCAGCCGCTCCATCTCGCGGGCATACCCGAACGTGCCCGAAGCGACGAGCACCGGGTTAGGCAGCGCCAGCCGGCCGAGCTGCACCCGCAAATCAACGGCGACGGTCGGCGACGATGGTGAAACTACGTTCAAGGCAGCAATCGACTGGGCAGGGTAGCCGCGGGCTAACAGCCCGCCGGTGCGTTACGAGTGACGTAGCCATGCGTGCTTCACCGGCGGGCTGTTAGCCCGCGGTTACTTGGTTGAAAGATCGACCCCAGAATGACAGGTCGGCCCACCCGCCGCAACCGGCGCAATCAAACGGCGTGCGTGCGCCTCAAATGGCACACGCACGCCGTGCGTGAGTGTCACAGCGAACCCCGCAAAAGGCCGCCTAAATAATACCGCCGTGGACGCTATGGGGCGTTAAGTGCGTCGGCATGTCCAGAAACCAGATGCGTTCCCATTCGTCGAGCAACGCACGCAGATTTTCGGACGAGTAGAACAACTGCTGCGCACGCCGCGCCGGGTCTGCCGAGTAAATCGGAATCAGGCACCCGGTACTGCTCGCCAGCGTGCAGGCCAGCACGGTCGAAATGAGCCAATTGCGCATGTGCGTAGCTCCTCCTTGAGCTGCAATCGCGGCGCCCTCGTCGCACTTCCGGCGACGTAACGCCCAACTATCCCTGTCTTAACGCGAACGTCGGAATTCGCGTCTCGGCACCGCCGGCGGACGCGATTTTCCCTGGATACCTGTCCGTTGAGTCGCTTGCGTCTTCGCGGCGAAGCGGCCAGCGACGACCGTCATTCGTGATAAGGGCTGCAATCCTAGCGAGCCAAAGAACTTGCGTCGAGGTTGACTTTCATCTTCGCGCCGCCTCGGATAGCAAGGCTGCCAGTGAATGCACTCTAGCTGCGTTTACGCCGATCCGCCTGCAGACCTGTCAGCCCCGGATTCGTAACTCGTTGGTGAGCCAAGTGTTTCGTTGTCCGCCTGCGGCACGAGCGGCGCCGGCGCATGATTCGATTGTAAGGTCTGCTGGCGAGCGGCCTCATTGGCACGCCGCTCCAGCTCGCGGACCCGTTCTTCCATCTCTTTGCCCGGCTTGAAGGTCACTACAAACTTCTCCGGCACAAAGACTTTCTCGCCGGTGCGGGGATTGCGGGCCTTGCGAGCGGCCCGGCGTTTCACCTCGAACACGCCAAAATTCCGCAGCTCGATCCGATGGTCCTCGACCAACGTCTCGACGATCGCATCAAACGTCTTTTGCACGATCTCTTTGGTCTTTAGCTGCGTGAGGCCGATCTCCTCGGAGATGGTCTTCACGATCTCTTTCTTGGTCACGAAGAGGTCCCCTATGACAAGGGCCTTGGGTTGCCGTAAGTCTAGGCAACGACCCGGCTGGCGAACGTCGGTCACTCGCTCCAAGTGTAATTGGCGTAAGCATTAGAGTCAAGAAAGGCACGCCGGGTGAGAATTGGCCGAAGTGGCGTGTCGCCAGTCTGTAGCGGCTAATGACAGCAAGCATAGCGCAGGCCTCTTTGGACTGGTTTGATAGCATTTTCGGGTTGCCAAAGAGCGCCGACGGTCCCGCCGCCAGAGCAGCGTCCGAAAGTAACATCGGCCGGTGAGATCGTTAGACTTGAACTAATCGTCAAAGTCCGCCGGTCCGTAGGTCAGGCTTTCCAGCCTGACTGCATCGGAGCCACGGCCCATGCCCGCGTTTGTCAGGCTAGAAAGCCTGGCCTACTTAAACGTGGATCACCGCCGCCTGGTCCTCAATCAGTTCGATCGAGTAGAGCTTTCCCTTGCCGCTGCCAGGGCAAGCCTCGCAAGCGGCCTCCCACGCCTCGGGCGACTTGAGGTTTGAGTCCCAGAACGGCCACGTCCGGCACTGCCGCGGCCGATCCTCGTAGACGGTGCAGCGGCGAGTTTCCGCGTCCAGAAACACGCAGTCGTAGTTCCGCTTGGTCAGCTCCTTGAGCGTCCGGCGAACCCCCACCTGGCGGACAAACTGCTTCTCGAAGGCCTCGACCGGTATCCCCAGCCGCTTCGCCAGCGCGTCGATTTCCGCCTGGTTGACCCACACATACCCGGGGCCGCCCGTGCAGCAGTCGCCGCAGCCGGTGCATTTGAACCGCAGGCCGTCGGCATACCAAGGCTGGTTGGCGGGAGTCTCCGCCGCGTGCTTGCTCATCGTTTTCATTCCTTTAGGAACTCGCGATCGCGGCGACGGCGCGCAGCGTCCGTTCAACTTCGTCCTGCGTCGTCGACCAACCCACGCTCATCCGCACGAGCCCGCCCGTGCGGATCGTTCCCAGCGCTTCGTGCATGCGCGGAGCGCAGTGCAAACCGGCGCGAACCTGCACCCCCGCCGACGCATCGAGCGCCGCGGCGAGCTCCTGCGGATCATATCCCTCGACGGAAAAGCTGACAACCGGCGCACGCACTACACCCGCGGCGGGCCCGTACACGCGGACGTTGCTAATCGACCGCAGTCCCTCGCCCAATAGCTCGACGAGCGCCGCCTCATGCATCGCGACGGCTTCCACGGTGCGCTGCTGAAGAAATTGCACGCCGGCCGCCAGCCCGGCCAGCGCCGGAACGTTTAAGTTGCCGGCTTCGTAACGATACGGCAAGGCCTCGGGCTGATGATCGGCGAGACTGTCGATGCCCGTGCCGCCCTGGCGCGTCGGACTCAGCGCCGATTCAAGCCCGCGTCGAACGTACAGAAGCCCCGTGCCCAGCGGTCCCAATAGCCCTTTGTGCCCGCTGGCCGCCACCAGATCGATGTCGAACCATTCAACGTTCACGGGAACGTGGCCCACCGTCTGCGCCGCGTCCACCAGCACCGGCGTCGTGCCGGCAATTTCAGCGATGTGGTGAATCGGTTGAATGGCGCCGGTCACGTTCGAGGCATGCGTGACTGCGATTAACCGCGTGCGTGGCTGAATGGCCCGCTGAACGTCGCGCGGATTAATCACTCCGGCGCTATCGCAACCGACGTAGGTGACCGCCACCGCACGAGTTCGCGTTAGTTCGGCCAGCGGGCGCAGCACCGAGTTGTGCTCACATACCGTCGTCACCACATGATCGCCATGCCGCAGCAGCCCGTGCAGGGCGAGGTTCAGCACGTCGGTGCCGTTGCAGCCGAACACGACGCGGCTGGGGTCGCTCGCCCCCAGCAACGCGGCGCACCGTCGACGAGCATCGTCGACCACCCGCTGCGCCTCAACCGCCGCGCGGTAAGCACCACGCCCCGCCGCCGCCCCTACTTCGCGCTGATACCGATCGACCGCCGCATAAACCGCCTCCGGCTTTGGCCAACTCGTCGCCGCGTTATCCAAATAAATGCGCATGGCCTATTGTAGCCCCGGGCTCTGCCCGGGGGTTCTTCAAGGCGGCATCCCTTCTCGCGTGAGACCGGCCCCCGGGCAGAGCCCGGGGCTAGAAGAAGCTCGCCGCCTGATACGTCGCCATCGCCGCCACATAGGCCAGCGCCGTCATGTACCCCAACTGCAACAGCGGCCACTTCCACGACCCCGTCTCGCGCCGCGTCACCGCCTGCGTCGGCAGGCATTGCATCGCGAGCACGTAGAACACCAGTAGGCTCAGGCACGTCGCCGTGGTGAACACCAGCGACCCGTCGGCGCGCGTCACCGTTCGCAGCGAACCCAAGAGCGAATCCACGCCGTCGTCCGCGCCGTCGGCGCCTAGTCCGTACAGCACCGCCATCGTCGAAACGATTACCTCCCGCGCCGCGAATGAACTGAGCACACCGACGCTCATTTTCCAATCGAACCCCAGCGGGGCAAACGCCGGCTCGACCGCCCGCCCAATCCGCCCCGCGAACGAGTATTCAAGTTCCACTTGTTGCGTCAGCCGATCAGCGCCCGCGTCATTCCCCGCGGCGCTCATCGCCAGCAGTTCCGCTTGCACCTTCGCGGGCATCTGCTCCATCGAAGTCTTGGGATAGGTCGCCAAGGCCCACAGCACCACCGAGATCACCAAAATCGTCGTCCCCGCCGTCGTCACGAACGCCCTCGCGCGATCGTAGGTTAGCAGCAGCGCGTTCCGCAGCGACGGCAGCCGGTAGTTCGGCAGCTCAATCACCAACGGCCGCGTGGGCCCCTTGAGCAGTGTCCGCTTGAACACCCACGCCACGGCCAGCGCCGTGACAATGCCCAGCGCGTACGCCCCGGCAAACAGCCCCGCCGCTTTCAGCGGCGCGTGCGGGAACAGCAGGGCGGTCACCATCGCATACACGGGGATGCGGGCCGAACAGGTCATCAGTGGCAGCACGAGGATCGTCGCCAGTCGATCGCGCCGGTCCTCGATCACCCGCGTCGACATGATTGCCGGGATGGCGCAGGCATGCGCGCTCAGCAGCGGCACAAACGCCTTGCCCGGTAGACCCACGCGCTGCATTAGCCGGTCCATGACAAACGCCGCCCGCGCCATGTATCCGGAATCTTCCAAGAGCGCGAGCAGGAAGAAGAGCAAACAAATCTGCGGCAAAAACACTAGCATTCCGCCCACGCCGCCGATGACGCCGTCGGTCACCAGGCTGTTCAAATCCCCCGCCGGAAGCCACCGCCCGACGGTCTGCGCTGTTAGGCTGAACAAACCGTCGATCAGATCCATCGGAAACGTCGCCGCCCAGAAAATCACCAAAAACGTCAGCGCCATCACCGCCGCAAAGCACGCCAGCCCCGCCACCCGATGCGTCAGCACCCGATCGATCGCCTCGCTCGCCCGGCCCGCACGACTGGCGTCGCCCCGTACGCTCAGCGCCCGTACTGATTCCGCCCAGTCGTACCTCGCTGAATATTGGCATCCCCGGCACGACCCGCACGCCGCCAAATCGGCGTGCAGTTCTGGCGAAGCTTGCTGCCGCGCCGCATCCGTCACGACTTGCACCAGTTCGTCAATCCCACGCCCCGTCCGCGCCGAGACGGCCACCACCGGACAACCCAGCCGCTCGCGCAGCTCTTCCAGATTGAACGTGAGCCCCTGCCGCTCCGCCACGTCGCTCAGGTTCAGCGCCGCCACCACCGGCCGCCCCAAGTGCAGCACCTGGCTGGTCAAGAACAGGTTCCGCTCCAGGTTGGTCGCGTCCACCACTTGGAGAATCACGTCCGGTGCGTCCATGCCGGCCAGCCGCCCGCGGAGCGCATCGGCGGCGATTTGTTCGTCCGGCGTCGTTGCATCGAGGCTATACAGCCCCGGCAGGTCGATCAGCGTGGCGGCGACGCCGTCGAGCGCCAACGAGGCTCGCCGATGCTCGACGGTCGTCCCCGGAAAGTTCGCCGTCTTCGCCCGCAGCCCCGTGAGTCGATTGAACAGCGAAGTCTTGCCCGCGTTGGGGTTGCCCACCAGCGCAATGGTCACTGGCCCTGCCGGCGTGGCGGCGCTTGACGCGGCGCCGCCGCTAGCGAGCACCGGCAAATCGAGTTCGTTCAGAGTCGAGCTCACAGGCGTATCGTCACTTAGGCTGCCGTGGTCGCGCCGGTGGACGAGCCAACCATGTCCACCATCACCGCCGCCGCCAGCCGCGCGGACAGCCCCACGCGAGCCCCCACCACGCGAACGATCAACGGATCGCCGGCCTTCACGATTTCCACCCGGCGCCCTACGCAAATGCCAAGCGCCATCAGCCGCGATGCGTCCGCAGTCTCCGCCTCGACGCTCATCACGCGCGCTTCACCGCCTATCATGGCGGAAAGCGGCAACAGCGCAATGACTTGGGGTGAGTTGGACATGAAGTTGAGCACGCCTGGAGTGTGTTGAGAATTATTCTCAGTTCGTTGACCCCCTTCAAGCTAAGGGCTGGCGCCTCGCTGGGCAAGCCCGACGCACCAACACGGGCAGGAGAACTGCAGAGTCCGGAAACTGTCACTCTGAGGTACTCCGAAGAGTCCGGCCAGATTCTTCGGAGTACCTCAGAATGACCGTGAGCTCGGGACTTTGCAATTCTCCTGAGCAGCACGGGTGCGCCAGTAGCCAGCATCGCTCGGCGACGTCCTTGATTGCGCTACTGGCTCCTCCCTTACCTCTACTTCCGCTTCCGCCGTTTCGCGGCATTGCGTACACGCGCCATCGGCCCTGGGCGCTTCGTCCCGGGGTTCCCCCCGGCAACCTCCATCGCCAGATGCTCCAGCGTTTCGCCCGTCGTCCGGCCCGCCGTCCCTTCGGCCTCGGTCTCCAGATGGGGATTAATCGGGAACATCGACTTCTGATACCGCCCGTCCCCGCCATCGCCGCTGCTCATCAGCCGCAGCTCCTTATTCACCATCACCAACAGCGCGTGAATAAACGCGACCAACATCGGTCCGACCAGAATCCCCACCGGCCCCAGCGCCGTCACCCCGCCCAGCACGCTCATCAGCGCCAAGAGCGGATGCAGGTTCGACTGCCCGTGCAGCACGTACGGCTTGATGAAATTGTCGATCGTCGACACCACGCCCCCGCAATACGCCGCCAGCACCAGGGCCGTGAATGCGTCCCCCTCGACCGCCACGCCGTCGACGACCCGTTCCTGATAAAAGTAAATCCACAGGCAGGTGGGAATCCACACCCCCGCCGCGCCCACGAACGGCACCACCGCCAGCACCATCGTCACCGCCGTGAGCAAGAAGATCGGCGCCCCCGGCGCGAGCGCGAAGTAAAACCCAATCCCCGCCAACAACCCCTGCACCACCGCCGAGGCCAGCACCGCCACCACCACCGCGCGGCTCACATTGGTAAATCGGTCGAGCAGCTCTCGCTCATACTCATTATCCAGCGGCGAGAGCCGCATCATCGTGTGAATCATCCCCGGCCCGTCCTTCAGGAAATAGAACAGGGCCAGCACCATGATGATCAGTCCGATCAACGTGCGTAGCATTCCCTTGACGATGTCGACTAAGAACACGCCGATCCTCGTCGCCGCAGTCTTGTATAACTCCGTGGTGTTCAGCGGCGCCGCGGGCTTCTTGGCGACAGGTTCATCCGGTGCGCCTCCGGCGGCGTCGGCCGCGAGATCGAGATCGACTGCGTCCGCCGAATCCGCCGCCGGCGCCGAGAGCTTCGAGTAGGTGTCGAGAAAGGGCGCCAGAAAATTATCGAGCTTCGTGACCAACGCCTCTTGGTTGTCTTCATCCTTCAGATAACGAAAGACGTCTCGACCTTCCAAGTAAGCGTTCCACCCCAACCACGCCGTGGGCAACAGAACCACCAGCATGATGAGCGTCGTGGTCACCATCGCCGAAGCCCACAGCCGCCCCGGAAAAAAGTCTCGCACCCGCATGTGTAGCGGCTTGAAAACCACCACCAGCACCGCCGCCAGAAACAACGGCAGCACAAACTGCGCCATCACCTTAAAGAACATCGTCCCGATGAACAGCAAAATGCCGACCAGCACGATAAACGAGACGACGCGGGGCACGGCAGGCTCCTAGGAGGGAAGTTCGGGGGACGACTTTCATTCTAGGCGGGAATTGCTTAGCTCGAAGCGCCGATTACGCTCACCGCTTGGCCGACTGTAACGATTACCCGGCCCTCCCGGCGCGCCTTGGACGAATCCGGTCCCACGGCCGTCGCCGATCTGTTATTTTGGACATTGGGCGATCGGGCGCGCGTCGCGGTGCGACCCCCCGGCCAGAGGCCGGGGCTACATGGCCCTCTCAATAGCATTCGCATGATTAGCGTCGTCATTCCCATCTTCGACGAAGTTGGCACGATCGAAGAGCTCCACCGCGAGCTCAGCGACGTGGCCGCCGCACACGCCTACGACGTGCAAATCATCCTCGTCGACGACGGATCGACCGACGGCTCGTGGCAAGTCATCGGGCAAATCGCCCGGCGCGACCCGCGCGTGCTGGGCATTCGCTTCCGTCGCAATTTCGGTAAGGCCGCCGCGCTAAGCGCCGGGTTCGACGCCGCCGGCGGCGAAACGATCGTCACCCTGGACGCCGACCTGCAAGACAGTCCGTCGGAGATTCCCCGCCTCCTCGCGAAGCTCGACGAACGCTTCGACGTAGTCAGCGGCTGGAAACTCCACCGCCACGACCCTTGGCACAAGCGTTACCCCTCCAAAGTGTTCAACGCGCTGGTCGGCCGCCTCACTGGCGTGCGGCTCCACGACCACAACTGCGGCCTCAAGGCGTTTCGCCGCGACGTCATCCACGAAATCCGCCTCTACGGCGAACTGCACCGCTTCGTCCCCGTGCTTGCCGCAGCCCGCGGCTTCCGCGTCGGCGAAACGCCCGTCGAGCATCGCCCGCGAATCCACGGCCGCTCTAAATACGGTTGGTCGCGCATCCCAAAAGGCCTGCTCGACCTGCTCACCGTCCAGTTCATCACCCGCTTCGGCCAGCGGCCGCAACATTGGCTCGGTTCGGTCGGGCTGATCTCGCTCATCCTCGGCCTGCTGGGCATGGGCTACCTCGCGCTGCTGTGGTGCGTCACGCGAATGCCCGGCTACGGGGGCGAACCCGTTCACCTCCACGAAACGGCCGCTCTTTACTATTCGCTCGTGGCGGTGCTCATCGGCACGCAACTGCTGGCCATCGGCTTCGTCGCCGAAATGATCGCCGCCCTTGTCTCGCGGGATCGTGACGAATTCTCAATCGCCCAGTACGCCTCGCCACGAGAACACGGTGGCGAGGTCGTTGGCGAGCCCGCTTCAGCGGACGCGCGGCCAGCCGTCTCGCACCGCCCCTCGCAACCGCGGGAGAGCGAAGGCTGATGGCGACCCCCGTCGGCGATCCACGCGAGCGGCTCCGCAGGAGCGTGTACGCGCTGCTCATCGCGCTGGCCGCGGGCAACATGGCTGGCCGGTTGCTCGCCGTAAACTCGGTCAATCGCCAAGAGCTCGAAACGTCGTCGATCAACCAGCGCGTCGCCGCCGCGGAGAAAAAGTTCCGCGCCGCAGGCGTCCGCGAAGACTCGCTTCAGGCCAAACTCGCCGCCGCCCGCCAGCTCATCGAGCGTGAAGAACGCCGCCAGCGTCCGTTCCTCAGCGGCAACGACCGCAGCCGCTGGCTCGCCATTCGCGCCTTGGTCGACCATGGTGCCTTCGGGATCGACGGAATCCTTGATCGCCACGTCTGGAACACGATCGACATGGTCCAGCATCGCGGCCGCGACGGCGAGCTGCACCTGTATTCCAGCAAGCCGCCGCTGCTCATCGTCCTACTCGCCGGCGAGTATTGGCTGATCCAGCAAACCACCGGCTGGACCCTCGAAAAAAATCCCTACGAAGTGGGCCGCCTCATGCTGCTCACCGTCCACGTCCTCCCGCTGCTGGCTCTCTTCGCAATCATCGCCAGCCTCGCCGAGCGCTTCGGCAAAACCGACTGGGGCCGCATCTTCATCGTCGCCGCCGCCGCGTTCGGCACGTTCCTCACCACGTTCGCCGTGGTGCTGAACAATCACGTCATCGCCGCCGTGAGCGCCGCCGTCGCCCTCTACGCCTTCGTGCGCATCTGGTGCGACGGCGACCAGCGTCTCCGCTGGTACGCCCTCGCCGGCGCGGCGGCCGCCTTCACCGCCGCCAACGAATTGCCCGCGCTGTCCCTGCTCGCGCTCATGGGCGCCGCCCTATTGCTTGCGTCTTCGCGCCGCTTCTTCCTAGGCTTCCTCCCCGCCGCCGCCGTAGTCGCCGCCGCTTTTTTTGGAACGAACTACTGGGCACACGACAGCTTCCGTCCCCCCTATGCGCACCGGAGCGACACCGACCCCGCGGATAACTGGTACGAATACACCTATTCCATCGACGGCAAAGAGCGCGACAGCTATTGGATCAACCCCCAGGGCATCGACCGCGGCGAACCCACGAAAACGGCCTACGCGTTTCACACGCTGCTCGGCCACCACGGCATCTTTTCGCTCACCCCCGTCTGGGCGCTCTCCGTCTGGGGCCTCGGCCTCTGGCTTTCCCGCGGCACGCCACGCGAGCGCCAACTGGCTGCCGGCATCGCGCTGCT
>JBGSYU010000483.1:0-3165 GCA_041750715.1 Lacipirellula sp. | reverse complement strand
GACGGCCGCCGCCTGGCGGGCCGCTCGCTCGGCGCCAATCACGACGTCGACGCCGGCATGATCCAGATCGATTCCCCGCCCAAGGATCTGCCGTTTACCCCCATCCACGAAGGCCCCGATCTGAAGCCGGGCGAGTGGGTCGTCACCATTGGCCAGCCCGGCGGCATCATTGAAGACCGCGCCCCGCCGGTACGTTTCGGCCGCGTGCTGTTTCGCGGCGAAGGCATCCTTTGCACCGACTGCAAGCTCGTCGGCGGCGATTCCGGCGGCCCGCTGTTTAACATGAACGGCGAAGTCGTCGGCATTCACAGCAGCATCGGGCCGATGGTCACGCACAATTTCCATGTGCCGACACAAGCGTTCCGCAGCGGCTGGGACCGGTTGGTGAAGGGCGAAGTCTGGGGCGGCCGCTACGACGTCGACGGCGACGAAAACCGCCCGCTGCTGGGCGTCCGCGGCAATACACAGGATGGCCGCTGCGTAATTTCGCAAGTGTTTCCCGGCATGCCGGCCGAGAAAGCCGGCATGCAGGCCGGCGACGTCATCCTCGCCGTCGACAACCGCGAGATCGGCGCGTTCGACGAACTGGCGAGATTCGTATCCTTCAAGCAGCCGGGGGATACGATGCAACTGAAAATCGAGCGTGACGGCGAGACTCTCAACCTTTCCGCCAAGCTAGCCGGCGGGATTGAACCACGACCTCACTAAGAAGGTAATTAAACCGCTGATGAACGCTCATAGACGCTGATAAATCCTTTGACTATTAGCGTTCATCAGCGGTTTGTTTTACCGACCCCTTTCCTTGGTTTTTCCTCTGTGACTTTGTGCCTTTGTGGTAAACAAACGAAACTGAACTGGCGGCGATGATTGTTATGGGTTGGAACATGAAGCAGTTCGAGCATGGTTTCAAACGGTTGGCTCCATTCGCCTCCGTGGTCGCAGTGGTCGTGGCAATGGCCGCGCCGCACTTGCGGGCCGACGAGCGTCCGCGTCTTGATGACCGACGTTCGCGCTCGGAACGCAGCCAGTCGGACGAATCGACCGAATCGTCCATTCCCGACGGCGACTTCGGCATGGAACGCCTGTTCGTTCCCCGCTGGCGGCTGACCGATGGTCCGCAGGTTCGCGCCGCCTTTCGCGACGTGATTAAGCCGGCGGCCCAGGCCACGGTCTGCATTCACTGCGACAACAAGCACTCGGCCATCGGCGGCGTCATCCGTTCCGACGGCTGGATCGTCACCAAAGCGACCCCCCTGTGCGGCAACCTCACCGCCGTGCTGCCGGATGGCCGCAAGCTGGAAGCGAAGACCGTCGCCGAAAGCGGCGAGTACGATCTGGCCCTGCTGAAAGTCGACGCCAGCAATCTTCCCACGCTCGACATGAGCGCGACCGACGCCCCCGCCGTCGGCGCCTGGCTCGCCAGCGTCGGCCGTTCACGCGACCCCCTCGCGGTTGGAGTGGTAAGCGTGCCGCCGCGAGCGATTCCGCCGCAGGCCGGCATCCTCGGCGTGCAGCTCGATGAGGAACTGCCGCTGGTCGTCCGCGTCTTTCCCGAAAGCGCCGCGGAAGAGGCCGGCATTCAGCAGCACGACCGCATCGTTAGCGTAGGAGGCAAAGGCACGCCGAGCCGCGAAAAGCTCAAAGAAATCATCGCCGCCTTCAACCCCGGCGACGAAGTTGAGCTGGTCGTCGACCGCGACGGCAAATCATTAAGCCTGAAAGCCACGCTCGGCGGCGTCTTCCCCGGCATGATGGGCCGCAGCGATTTTCAGAACAGCCTCGGCGGCAAGCTCAGCGTCCGCCGCTTCGGGTTCCCGCTCGCCTTCCAGCACGACTCCGTGCTACGGCCCTCCGACTGCGGCGGCCCGGTGGTCGACGTCGACGGCCGAGTCGTCGGCTTCAACATCGCCAGGGCCGGGCGGACCGAATCGTACGCGCTGCCGGTGAGCGCGGTTCAGGAAGTCGTCGGCAAGTTGATGAAGAATAAGCTGCTGGTCGACTCGAAGCCGTCGCCGGCATCGGGGGCGACGAAGCCCGCCGTTCCCCGCAAGCCGGTCACGGCGCCCGTCTCGCAATAGCCGATGCCGCAAGGTAGTCTTCACGCTCCGCGTGGAGAATCCTCTCGCGGAGCGAGAGGACTACAGAGGTTACCGATTCGCGTCGGCATGCGATACACTGTGGCCGATGCCTGCCGAGACTGCCTCTACTCCGCCAGACTTGCCCGCGTCGTCCAACGCGCACCCGGCTTTCGCCACAACGGCTCGAACTTGATTGCATGCTGCTGCCGGGGCCGGAGGCGCAGCAACTGGCCATGGCTCGAGAACCGCGTAATGGTCGCGATTACCGTCGCCGTGGTCGCCGTGGTCGGCGTGAATCTAAACCTGTCGATCTGGTTCGCCCTGCACACGATCTTCGCGCAGGTGGCGCAGCGCCGCTACGGCCCGGTACGGCTGCTGATCCCCGATTGGCGAACTCTCGACCCCGCCGCGCTGCTCATCGCGCTGACGGCGTTCATCGCGATGTTCCGCTTCAAAGCGGGCATGATCCCCACGCTAGCGGCGAGCGCTGCGACGGGACTGGGATACTTCTTGGCGACAGCATGAACGCGCTCCGCTACCGCGTCGCGGCTAACGCGGTCCATGTGGTTAGCCGCGACGCGGAAGCGGAGCGCGTAGCGGTCACGCCGCACGTCGCTCGGCTCGCCAACCGTGAAGCTCACGCCTTTAACACTTCCGTCTTCCCCGGCACGGGAATCGGGTACTCGCCCTTGTCGTTCGGCATCACCGGCGGGTCCGTGGCGAAGTCGTATTTCTTCGGCGAGAGGTCGAGCGTCGAATTCATCGCGTCTTCCCAGGTGATGACCTTGCCGGAGTAGGTCGCCATGCGGCCCATGATCGCCGTCATGGTCGAGTGGGCGCCGTAGTCGCCTTCGTTGTAAATCTCGCCGCGTCGCAGGGCCGCGAACATGTCGTGGTGTTCCTGGTGATGGTTGTCCTTCTTTTCAGCCTTGCTCTGCCATTTGCCGTCGGCCGTTTGAAGCACCGGGCCGCCGCCGTCGTTCAAATCGGCCGTGCCCTTCGTGCCGTGCGCGTGTTCGGTGACGGCGTTCCACGCCCCGTCGATATGGCAGCACTGGCTGAACATCTTCGTGTCGTCGGGGTAGGT
>JBGSYU010000482.1:0-5227 GCA_041750715.1 Lacipirellula sp. | reverse complement strand
GATAACGGCATCGGCGAGCTCGTCCAAGCGGGCGTTCGTGAGATGGGCGTCCGCCCCTTCTACAAACACTTCAAGCACGATGGCGTCCGCGGGCCGAACATCGCGACCGTCTACAGCGATCGCGGCCACGGCGTGCGTGCGCCGGTCGTGTTTTACAACCGCGCCAACGAAGCCGGCGCGCTCCTCAAGCCCGGCGACTTCAACTGGAGCGAAATCTTCGCCGGCGGCGTCCGCTGGTTCCACTCCGGCGGCATCTTCGCCTCGCTCTCCGAAACGACCTCGCAGCTTATCCTCGAAGCCATGCAAGCCGCTCGCGGCTTAGCGATCCGCTCCTTCGACCTCAACTACCGTGCCAAACTCTGGTCCACCCTCGGCGGCGCCGCCAAAGGCCAAGAAGTCTTCCGCCGCATCGCCAGCGAGGTCGACGTGCTCATCGGCAACGAAGAAGACCTGCAAATGGGCCTGGGCATCCAAGGCCCGAAGGTCGACTCGCACAAGTCGAAACTCGACCCTGAAGTCTTCTTTACGATGATCGAGAACGTCCGCAAGGAGTTCCCCAACATTAAAGCCGTTGGCACGACGCTCCGCGAGGTCCACTCGACCAACCGCCACGACTGGGCGGCCGTACTGTGGCTCGACGGCCAACAGTACGTCAGCCCCACGATGCAGCTCGACGTAATCGACCGCATCGGCGGCGGCGACGGCTTTGCTTCGGGCCTTATCTACGGACTCATCAATGGCCGCTCGCCAGAAGAAGCCTTGCTCCTAGGCTGGGCCCACGGCGCCTTACTAACCACCTTCCCCGGCGACGTTTCGATGGCCACGCTGCCCGAAGTGGAGGCGTTAGCCAAAGGCGGCTCGGCGCGTGTGCAAAGGTAAAGCCCTCACCAACGTAGCGACTGTTAGCAAAATGGATTGCACGGCGACTATCTGACAAGCTACAGTAGTCGCATGGTTCTTTTCACCTGCCCGAATTGTGGGTGTCAAATCTCAGTAGACCGCGCTGGCCAGCGGGTCATCTGCGGCGGCTGCGGCGAGAGCGCATACATTGCGGCGCCATCGACAGAATCGCGGCCGGCGCCGCCCGTACTGCAATCGCTCCCCGTGCAGCCATCGACCATCACGCCGTCGATTCTCATCACAACTCGCCGCAACCGCAGCAAATCGAAGGGGTGGCTAAACCTCGCCGTTCATTGCACGATCTCAGCAGTCGCGATGTTCGCTGCGTACAAGCTGTTTCTGAAAGAACGATTCGTCGACCTCAGGGCACGCCCACCCGTGGCGAGACAGCAAGTCACACCCGCGCTAAGGCCGCCCATCGTTCGCATGCGTCCTAAACCACCGCCTGTGGATCAGGAAACGCCCCAACGAATTACACTCAGGCCGTCGCCGCCAGAATCGGAGCCGTCGCCACCGGTATCCAAGCCGCGAATCGATCCCTTTGAGGACTTCCCTGCGTATGTAGATTTACCGCCGGCGACGGACATTAGCACGGTGGGGCTAATGGGACGGCCCCGCGATGCAACGCTGGCAATACTTACCAATACGGAAGGACTAGCGCTCGATGGCGAGAAGCTCGTCCACGATAAAAAGACGGTCGCAGGACTGCGGATCGGAGACGGGCTGATTGAGTTTCGCTGGATGAAAGATGTGGCTCCGGATTCAATGGCCGCAGTGCGCAATTCGATCTTAAAGTTGGAAGCTGCTGACGACGAGCATTGCATAGCTTTGCGCTCGCCGGTAAAAATCAAAGCTCCGGTGCTAGAGTTGGCAAGTTCTAGATTTCGTATTTACGGCAAGTGCGAAGCGCCGCCCCCGCCGGGAGATGTTCGATTCATGTTCACCATCAGCGCGCAGTTGCCAGTGAAGGAGCGAGTCGGTTGCGATATTGAAGCCATGAAAGCCGGCGACGAAGTGGTACTCACTTACAATTTTCCGGGCGACGCTGCTAGCAAGGTGTCAGTTATTCCCTCCGGCAAGGTGCTCTCCGCAGAAGTAGCGACTCAGTATGTTTTGCCATCCGGCGATGTGGAGCCATTGACGATCAGCCGAGGCAATCGAAAGCTAAAGGAGCTCGAGCGTCTGCGCGAGCAGTCGATTGCAGCCAGCAATACAATCAGCGATTTGCGAAGCTATCGGAGCAGACTGAATGGCCAATTAAGGCAAGTGCGTTACATGAATACGATCATTCCGGGAACAAGCATGGAAAGCCCCGCGCTAGCCGGACAAAAGGCAACATTGATCGCGAGCATTCGAGACGATATGCAGGCCACTGATCAGAATATCGGGCGAGCTGAGCTACTCATAGCTAAACGACCACTGATCGAGAAAGAACTGGTGGCAATCGATGCAGTCGCTGAGGTGGCTCAATCGCTTAAAGGCACGCCCTTCCCCTACAAGTTCTTTCATGTAGTCGGCGACGTGAAAGTTGATTTGGTGATCGCCGAGTGATTGTTGCCTAGGTCGTTTAGTAAAGTAGGATGGGTTCGCTGCGCAGCGAGAACCCGTTGGGCGGCAACGTCATTGATGGGTTGCCGAAGACGGCCAACCCATCCTACGCTTCTTCTTGAGCAACTCCTCAAATCTCCGCAATTGCTCGGCCGTGCTAAGTCCTTCACCGAAGGGAAAGTTGCGAGAGTAGCTAACGCTCCACCACCATCGGTAATACGGCATGACGCGTATTTCATGGACTCGCAACGAGCCTATGCAGAGGGCAAAAGCCTTGCCGTTGTGCGCCGCCAAAGAGGGCGTTGTTTCATCCGCGATGCGCCTCGGCAGGCGGGCGGGATAGAATTCGCTTCCCTTCATGTAGTGCGCGAACTGATTCTCTGCGGCCCCCTGCGCCGTCCAGCCGTCGATGCCCTCCGCGAAATGGAGGAAGTGCATGGCGCCGAACAATCCAATGCAAAGTCCCGTGCCCCATGCATGCAACCGCAGGTAGCGGCGAGTCACCCGTCCAGTCGCCAGCCGGACGAAAAGTATTGAAGAAGTAAAGGTGGCGACGACTCCCGCCACCAATTTCCCAAACGAGTAACCAGCGTCCCCAGACTGCAACCACAAGAGAAGGCTCCAGACGATCCCACCGGCAAGCCACAACGCAACGAACACCAGCGTCGGCAACGTGAGGAGCCACAGTAAGCGAACTTGCCGACGATCGCCGGTGGGCGGCCAACCGCCCAAGACGGTGTAGACCGGCAGTAGCAAAGCAATCCCCATCAGGGGATTCAAAACAAACGTCGATTCCTTGCTGAACCCGAGGAGGTGTAACATTGGCCAATGCCCCGCCGCTCGCTCGTTTTCCAATGCCAAACGCCAGTCATTTCCCGAACTTCTCCAACGCACGCGCAATGCCCGGCCCCGCGTTGGCGAGGTCCTCCATCGTCATCACCGGATGCAATTCAACCTGGGCGTTGAACGCCTGAAACCACGGCTCCGCAAAAGCCGGAATCTGCGCGGCGTCGGCCATCTCGATGAACAGATACCCGCACCGCTGGCCGCGGTCGTCGGAGAAGTAAACCGCTTCGGGCTTCTGGTCGTCGAGAATCGCCTTGATTTTCGTGCCCAGGGCGCCGGCCCGGGCCGCCGCGTTGCCGGCGTCGTTGGGGATGTTCACTTTCAATAGAAATCGCATGGTGACGGCTCCGGAAGTACAGGATTCCATCGGGGCAGCGCCTGAAACTCGATCGGGCGCGAGATGGCCGCCATCATATCACCGCGCCCAGTAAATTCTTGCCCGAGTTTTTGCTGAAAGTGGCCGCGCGGTTTGCTACGTTAAGATCAGCACAACGCCGCAGCGGCGATGCGCGCAGATTGCGCGACGGGCGCACTTTAAGCACTCTCGACCAGACGGTCATCGCGTCGCCAATTCCGTCGCCCAGCCGCTAACGATAAGTCCTCACCCCAACAAGCCTTACGAATTCCGTCGCCAAAAACGCAGTTCGCGACAATTTTCAACGCGACAGCCGCCAGGCTTCATTGAGCCCCGCCGCTTGCGGCGGGCGCCGCGGGGCAAGCCCCGCGGCTAAATTGACCTTCTGATTGACCCACCAACCAACCGCCCTAAATTTGCCCCAAAACATCCCCGTTCTATAATGCACTGACAACGCACGCTTTTCACACTGGCGCCGGCCCAAGCCTCGCGCTTTGACCGGCCGCCCCGCGCCACCTACGGCGATGACCCGCGCATGGACCACCACTCAATCACCCCGCCGCCGTTTCGAGGCGGCGACTTGCCCGATTCCTTCGAGAGCGACGCCACCATCATCGGCGCGCCTTCGTCGATCACGCCGCACGCCTATCCCGCGGGGCTAACGTCCCGCGAGCTGGCCCACGCGCTGCGCGGCGAAATGCTGGGGCACTTTCTGCTGCAAGAGTTCATCGGCGGCGGCGGCATGGGCGTCGTGTTCAAGGCGCTCGATACCACGCTCGACCGCATCGTCGCCGTGAAGGTCGTCGCCTCGCAACGCATTGAAAACGACGACGTCCAGCGCCGCTTTCTCGTCGAAGCTCAGTCGACCGCGCGGCTCGATCATCCGAACATCGCCCGCGTCCATTACATCGGTCGCGATCGCGGCTTGCCGTACATCGTCTTCGAATACATCGACGGCGAGAACCTGCGCGACGTCGCCGCCCAGCGCGGTCCGCTGCCCCTCGACGAGGCGATCAGTTACGTCTATCAAATCGCCCACGCGCTGGCGCACGCGTGGCAGCGCGACGTAGTGCACCGCGATATTAAACCCTCGAACATTCTCGTGACCGCCGACGGCCAGGCCAAGCTGGTCGACATGGGCCTGGCGCGGCTGCGGCAAATGGATTCCGCGGACGACGAGCTCACGGCCACCGGCATCACGCTCGGCACGTTCGACTATATCTCCCCGGAGCAGGCCCGCGACCCGCGTATGGCCGACGCTCGCAGCGATATTTATTCTTTGGGCTGCACGCTGTTTTTCATGCTCGCCGGGCAGGCGCCGTTCGCGCAGGGCACGGCGCTACAAAAGCTGTTGCAGCATCAGAGCGAACGGCCGCCCGATCTGCGCACGTTCCGCTCCGACGTCCCCGATTCGCTTGCGCGGCTGCTGCGGCGGATGCTCGCCAAGGCGCCGGGCGACCGGCAACAGACGCCCATCGAACTGGTGGTCGAGCTAACGGAAATTTTCGACGAACTGGGCGTGCCGCTGCCGTATGCGGCCGGCTCGCTGCCGTGGAGCTTGCCGCCGCGATCGACGCC
>JBGSYU010000481.1:0-12220 GCA_041750715.1 Lacipirellula sp. | reverse complement strand
GCGGCCAACAACGGCACGGCATCTTCGAGAAGCTCGATCAGGAAACGGCCATCGGTTTCCCCAAGTTGATCGAGGCGAAGCGCGGCGATCTGCACGATCGACGCGTCCATCGCCTGGGGTTTGTTCGCTTTAAGCTTAGCGATAATCTCGTCGTGAAAGGCCTGTTGCTCTTTGGGCTCCAGTTCTTCCCAGCGCCCGGTACGATCGGCGATGAACGTTTGCCAACCCATGCCGACGACGTCTTCATCCTTGTCCGCGCGGGCCGCCTGCATGGCTTTCTCAAATTTCTCGCGGGCGCCCGCCTGCCCCATGGCGATCAAGGCCTCTAGCGCCTGGATGCGAAAGCCGTGGCCCTGCTTCGATTGCATCTCGTTAGGCTTGGCGGCGAGCAGTCGGTCGGACGCGGTGACGAGCGCGGTGAGCGCCTTGACGCTGAACTCGATCTGCTTTTCCTCGGGCGCATCTTCGGGAGGGGCCGTGCTGGCAAGTTTTTTAATATACGCCTGGAGGGTCTTGGCGTCGCCTTCGGGAACTCTGAAGAGGTCCGCGTCCACGGCTGGCTTGTCGCCGGCAGATGTTTCTTCGGCGGCTTCGTCTTGAGCCACCAGCGGCGCGTCGGAAAACATGGCCGGGGCGATGATCGCCAACGCCACGAGGGTGATAAGCGATCGACGGACGAGGCTGAGGCTGGGGAGTTTCATCGAGAGAGCTCGCAGTGAGGGGAAGATTTGGTGGGGCGACGGCCCAGGGTGGGTTGGAAGGAAATGTAATTTTGGCAATAAGCGGCGTGAAAGCAAGACGAGGGGGGCAGGGCTTATGCAGCCCCGGGCTCTGCCCGGGGGTCGCGTGACTGCCAAGCAACGTCGGACGTAACGGAGAATTGCCCCCCGGCAAAGCCGGGGGCTGCAAGGATCATGGCCCCAGGCGGTGGAAGTCGACCACGATCTTCCACGCCGCCTCCGGCGAATCGGCGTATTGGATCAGGCCCAGTTGCTCGTCGGCGATCACGCCTTCGTCGGCCAGCGCCTGGAAGTCGATGATGCGGTTCCAGTAGTCCGAGCCGTACATGATGATGGGAATCTCCTGCATTCGGCCCGTCTGGCGGAGCGTAAGCACTTCAAACAGTTCATCCAGCGTGCCGAAGCCGCCGGGGAAAATCACCAGCGCCGCCGCTCGCAGAATGAAGTGAAACTTCCGCATGGCGAAGTAGTGGAAAGTCAGGCACAGCTCCGGCGTGATGTACGGGTTGGGCTCCTGCTCGTGCGGCAGCACGATGTTCAGCCCGACGCTCTTGGCGCCGATCTCGAAGGCGCCGCGGTTGGCCGCCTCCATAATGCCGGGACCGCCGCCGGTCATCACCACCAGATCGCACTTGCCGTCGGACTGGCAATAGTCCGAGACGAGCCGGCCGAACTCGCGGGCCTCGTCGTAGAAGTGGCTCTTGGAAAGCACGCTTTCGGCGCGGACCACGGACCGTTGCGCCTTGGCGTCGTCCGGCAGTCGCCTTGCTTGCAATTTCGCTTCGACGAGGCGGGCCTCCGCAATTTCACGCGGGACGATCTGCGTGCCGCCAAAGACCACGACGGTCGAGCGGATCTTGTTCTCGCATAGAACCGTTTCCGCCTTATCCAACTCGAGTTGCATCCGGACCGGCCGCTGCTCGGGCCGGCCGATGAAGTCGAGATCGAGCTCGGCGAGTTTGTAGCTGGACGAGGCTAGAATCGCTTGGCGATTCCGCTCGACTGATTCTGTCAAACGAGGGTCATTGCTTTCTTGGGATGTCATCGTTGTTTGTTTCTCGCAAAGGCGCTAAGGCGCAAAGGAAGCGCAAAGAAGAAAGACGGAGAAGTCTTTGAACGCTAATGAACGCCAATCTTCGCTAATAAGGATCGGTGAGGATCAGCGTTTATTAGTGCTCCCCTATCTTCTTTGCGACGTCTTTGCGGCTTAGCGCCTTTGCGAGATGAAAAACACAGTCAATTTCGTTACGCAAGTTCGACCCTCTCGCCGAGGGCGGGGCACTGGACCTGCCAGCCGCGCGTGGTGCGGAGTTCTTCGGCGAGGGCTTCGGCCGATTCGGGTTCGCCGTGGGTGAGAAACGTGGTGCGCGGGGCGTGGGGAAGTTGGCTGAGCCAGCGGAGCAGCTCGCTGCGGTCGGCGTGGCCGCTGAGTCCGGGAATCGTTTCGATCGCGGCGCGAACCGGCACGTCGAAGCCGAACATGCGGAGGAACTTCGCGCCATCCTGCAAAATCCGGCCGCGGGTGCCGGGGGCCTGGAAGCCGCCGATGACCATCGTATTGCGAGCATCCGGCAATCGTTGCCGCAAGTGATGCAGGATGCGCCCGCCCGTCATCATGCCGCTGGAGGCGATGATCACCGCGGGGCCGCGAGTTTGGTTGATCGCCTTCGACTCGGCCGCGCTGCGGGTGAGAATCACCTTGCGGCCGGCCAGCGCGGGGTGGGCCGGGTCGAGCGCGGCTTCGCTGAGGTCGTGTTCGTCGGCGTGCCGCCGGTAGACGGCCGTCGCGTCGCAGGCCATCGGGCTGTCGAGAAAGATCGGCAAATCGGGAATGCGGTCCTGACACTTGAGCACTTGAAGCAGGTAGATCAGTTGCTGAGCGCGACCGACGGCAAACGACGCCATGAGCATCACGCCGCCGCGTTCGATGCCGCGCCGGACGACCGCTTCGAGGCCGTCGAGGATTTTAACGTCGGGGTGATCGCGGTCGCCGTAGGTGCTTTCGCAAATCAGGAAGTCGCACTGAGGCGGCGGCGCGGGATCGAAGTAGAGCGGCCCGTCGTAACGGCCGACGTCGCCGGAGAAGAGGATGCGGAGTGGTTCCGCTAAGCCGCGAGCGGCAACCTCGCACTCGATCATCGTCGAGCCGAGCAGATGGCCGGCGTCTTGGTACCGCATGCGAATGGACGCGGCGGGAGAAAACCACTCGCCCCGCGGAATGGTGCGGAACAGCTTCATCGTCTTTTCCACGTCCCGGCCGTCGTACAGCGGCAGCGCGGGGTCGTGCTTGGAGAAGCCTTTGCGGTTGGCGTAGGCGGCGTCGGATTCCTGACACTTCGCCGAGTCGAGCAGGATGATCTCGCCGAGTTCTCGAGTCGCTTCGGTGCAGTACACTCGCTTGTTGAAGCCTTGCTTGACGATCCGCGGCAGAAAGCCGATGTGGTCGAGATGGGCGTGCGTGAGGACCACGGCGTCGAGCGAATCCACGTCGAACGGCGTCGGCGCCCAGTTGCGCTGGCGGAGCTCCTTGAGGCCTTGGAACAGGCCGCAGTCGACGAGGACGCGAGCGCCGTCGACTTCGAGGAGATACTTCGAGCCGGTAACGGTGCGAGCGGCGCCGTGAAAAGTGATGCTTGGCATGCGATTAAGATACCTAGTGGCTGAGGCCAACGTAACCGCAAGCCTGGACCGGATTTCTTCCATTTCTTCTTGGCGCGTCTTTGCGCCTTCGCGCCTTTGCGTGAGATTAGCCGAGTTTGTTTCTCGCAAAGGCGCGAAGGCGCAAAGGACTCGCAAAGAAGAAGGGGAACAAGGTTAGATAATGCCGTGCAGAGGTTGGCCGGGGGCGGCGAGGGCGTCCACTCGCCGGGTGATTTCGGGGTCTTCGTCCAGCACGGGGGCGTGATGAGGTTTGATGCGGGCGTCGATCACCAGGGCGCCGCGGCAGCCCCAGTGTTTTTCGCTGGTGAACGCTTCGATGCCATAAATGTCGTCGGCGGGGTTGGAGCGGGTGAAGACGGCCCACAGGAAGTTATTCAGCGACTCGCTGACGAACTGGCTGTCGTCGACGACGACGACGAGCCGGAACTGATTGAGCGCCTGCGCGGCGTCGAGATCGTCGCAGAAGCGGCGCATCGCGCCCGCTACTTGTTCGCACGACGTGAAGCGCGCCGCGACGCAGGCGTCGTAATCGAATGTGGGCTTCGGGCACGCGGGGCCTTCGACGGCAAGGACCCCCGGCATCACGACGCGCGGATTGCGAAACCCGTCGGACAGTTGCAGGTTCGCCGGTAGCGTTGCGGCCAGTTCAAATCGCTTCGGCCCGGCGGCGGCGATGACGACCTTGGATCCGGTGTTCAAGCCGGCGCCGGAGTAGTCGAGCGTGTCGATCGTCGTGTGCGTGTGAAAGTGCAGGTCGCGACGCCAGTCGGCTCGCTGCAGGACATGCGTAAAGAACGCGGCGATGTTGCGTACGTCGAGCCGCGGGTCGTCGTGCCGGGCGACAATCATCAGGTACTTTGCGAGCGAGAGCTGACCTTGGCCGAGGATGGCGCTGGCTTGCGTGAGCAATTCCTGCGGCTGCGGCGAGTCGAGGAACGGCATGTAGCGCTCGCTGCCGATGGCCAACAGCAGCGGGTGAACGCCGGCCGCGTCGACGGCGTGAACGCCATGCACGCCGGGCAGCACCGTGGAGATGAGCGGGCCGGTGAGCTCGTGAATGAGCCGGCCGAACATCGTGTCCTCCTGCGGCGGACGGCCGACGACCGTGAACGGCCAGATGGCATCGCGGCGGGCGTACACCGCTTCGACCTTCAGCACCGGGAACGGGTGCGCGAGGCTGTAGTAACCGAGGTGATCGCCGAAGGGGCCTTCGGGCAACAGGCGGTCGGGGTCGACCGTGCCGACGATGCAGAAGTCGGCGTCGGCGTAAATCGGTAGGCCCTCGGCCCGGCGGATCATGCGCACGCGGCGGCGGCCGAGCACGCCGGCGAAGCCAAGCTCGCTCATCCCTTCGGGCAGCGGCATCACCGCGGCGACCGACATCGCGGGCGGCCCGCCGACCAGCACGTTTACGCGGAACGGCTTGCCCGCTTGCACGGCGGCGACATGATGGACGCCGATGGTGCGGTGAATCTGATAGTGCAGGCCGACCTCGCGATCCTGCTCGTACTGGTTGCCAGCAAGCTGGACGCGGTACATGCCGAGGTTCGAGCGGCGCAGGCCGGGCTCGTGTACGTCCTCAGTATAGACGATCGGCAGCGTGACGAACGGACCGCCATCGGCCGGCCAGCATTGCAATTGAGGCAGGTCGCTCACTTTCACTTGCTCATCCAGCACCGGGCCGCTGCCAACGAACTTTGGCAACATGGTGAACGCGTCCAACGGCGCTCGCCAATATTTCCAAGGCTGCCTCATCGCCGCTTGCGGCTTAGCGCGAAGTTCCACCAGCCGCTCAACGCATGCGAGCGAGTCGCGAAACATAAAGCGCATCCGCTCCATCGTGCCGAACAGGTTGCTAACCATCGGAAAGCGGCAACCGATGACGTTGGCAAAGTAAACGGCGGGGCCCCCGGCGGCATGGACGCGGCGATGAATGGCAGCCGCCTCCAAATGGCCGTCGACCGGCGACTCGATGCGAATCAAATGGCGATGGCAGGCCAGGTCGTCGACACATTCTCGGAGGCTGCGGTAGGCCATGTGGGGAGACTGTAGGGCTGTAGGCTGAATGCAGTGGCGAATAGCCGCGACCTAACAGGTCGCCGAGGCGCCGACACAATCGTTACCACCGGCCGCCGGCGGGGCGAAAACTCGGCGGCGGAGGGCTGCTAGCTGGAAGTGCCGCGTCCCACGCCGTTTATGCTAAGATGCGGGACCCCCTTTCGGGAAGGATGGGCGTATAACTTGCGGCCCGTCAAACGGGGCGATGCCGCTTAAATCTGGTGGCATTTCGCGGAACAACCTACAATTTCAACTGTGATGAGCGCAACGCGCTAAGCCGCAAGCGGCGGGGATCAATACGCATGAGTCGAGAACAAGACGAGCGTCGTCCTGAAATCGCCCTGGTCGGGGATCTCACCGAGCACGAATCGGAATTGACCGAAAAGTTGCTCGACGTCGAGCCCGGCGGCGAATGCCTTATTTACTTCGACTCTCCCGGCGGCAGCCCGTACTGCGCGATGTCGCTGATGACGCTGATCCGCCTCCGCGGTCTCAGGGCGACCGGCATCGTCACCGGCGAGTGTTCCTCCGCCGCGCTGTGGCCGTTTGCCGCTTGCCAACGGCGGCTGGTTACGCCGTGCAGCGTGCTGCTCTTTCACCCCATGCGGTGGCAGAGCGAAGAGAACGTCGGCCTGGCCGAGGCGGCCGAGTGGGCCCGTCACTTCGGGCAGCTCGAGAAGGACATGGACGTGCTGCTAGCAGATCTTTTCGGCGCCTCGCACGAGATGATGGATAAGTGGATCAACCCCGGCCGGTACGTGGGCGGGCCGGAGCTCGCATCGGCCGGACTGGCGGAACTAGTGTCGTTCGACCGGCTCGGCGAGATTGGCCAGTTGCTCACGCCGTCGGTGAACGGCTCGGCCCATCGTGCGGTCAAGGCGAAGGCGCGGGCTTAACGTTCGCTCCGATTGCAGCCCCCGGCTCAGCCGGGGGGTCGGCTGCCAACTCGAACGCGGCGTCTTCTCTTGCGCGACCCCCGGGCAGAGCCCGGGGCTGCAATTTCGGGGGAGAAAATCTCGTCTCCCCAGTTCGCCCCGCTTTGCGGTAAGATGGCCGCTCAGTCGCGACCGCACGTCGGTGCGCGGACGGAGCTAGTTGGGTTCATCAACGGAGAAAGCGAAATGGAAGTTCGCGCATGTTTTTCACGCCGCCGCTGGGCGCTGCGAAATCTGGCGATGGTTGTAGCCGCGAGCACTGCGGCGCTGGCAAGCCTCGCACTGGCAGACGATAAGCCGACCGCGGCCACGGTCGCCACCGCGCTGGCGAAGGGGGGCGACCAACTCGCGGGGCTGCCGCCGTATCTGCCCAAGGCGCCGGTGAGCGGCAAGCTGTCGATCGCGGGTTCCTCCGCGATGAATCAACTCGCCATGCTGTGGGCCGACGGGCTGAAGCAGGTTCATCCCGAGGCGCAGGTCGAAGTGAACATGTACGAGTCGGGTCGGGTGCTGGCCCGCCTGACGAGCGGAGAGATGCAGATCGGCCTGATGAGCCGGCCGCTCTCGGAGCAAGAGATCGAGGACAACGGCGTGGTCGCGCTCGCGACGGCGAAGGATATTTTGGGCGTCGTGGTTCACCCCGACAATCCGCTGAAGCACCTGACGCAAGAGCAGGGCGTAAGGATACTGAGCGATCCCGAAGCCAAAGAGCATGCCGGCGCCAAGACGTGGGGCGAGCTCGGCGTGAAGGGCCCGTTGGAAAAGGAACCGATTCAGTTGTACGGACGCAGCTCGGGCACGGGCGCGTGGGGGTACCTCGTGCAGCGGTTCCTCGGCGAAGGCGCCAAGTCGCGAACCGGTAAGGATTGCAGCGGCTACACGCAGATTTGCGAGTCGGTCGCGATGGATCCGGCGGGCGTCGGTTACTTGAGCCTCGCCCTCTCGCCACCGAAGTCCGGCAAGGTGCTGCCGCTGGTGCTGAACTCGGGCGAAGTCATTCCGCCGCCGACGTACGGCACGGAGGTCGACCCGCGCTATCCGCTGGTGCGGCAACTGTACGCGGTGCTGAAGGTGAAGGAAGGCGACAAGCTCTCGCCGGTGGCGCAAGAGTTTTTGCGCTATGTGCTAAGCCGCTCGGGTCAGGAAGACGCCGTAAAGGCGGGCCTACTGCCGCTGCGGCGGGACGAAGTGCTCGCCTCGCGCGACCAGCTTGGTTGGACTGGGGTGCATTGAGTGGAGTATTCCCGCACTCGAACCCTGTCACTCTGAGGTACCCCGAAGAGTCCGGCCAGATTCTTCGCTTCGCTCAGAATGACAGGATTGAATCTGAAACAATTGTTCTTTACTAGGAGCACCAAGATGGCGCCCGCTACGCGATGGACGTTGTCGCCCATTTTGCCGCTTGCACTCTGTGCCGCGATCGTCGCCGGCTCATTCGCCCCGGCGGCGCATGGCCAGGCGACGATTCGCAGTCGCGATCTCTCCAGCGACTGGAGCAGCGTCTCGAACTTGTCCCCGCAGACGGCTTATGTGCCGTCCTGGAACTCGCAGCCGAATTCCTGGCGGCTGGGCGTCGCCATCGAGAACGCTGAAACTGGCGTGGTGCTCACCGACGTCGAGCAAGGCATGCCGGCGGCACGCGCCGGGATGGAACGGGGCGACGTCATCGTGAACGTCGGCGGGTTTCAAGTCGGGTACGTCGACGGAACCTTGTTCGACTTGGGCGATGAAATCCGCAAGCGCGTCGATCGGCAGGGAAAAGTCAACTTCTTGGTTTACGACCAGCGGAATCGCCGGTTGGAGAGCTTGCCGGCGACGCTCGTGCAGCCGACGGCGACCGGGGTGCGCGGCGAAGTGCTGTGCCGCGAGCGGATTACGCTCTCGCAGCAGGCCGTGCTCACGGTGCGGCTGCGCGACGTGACGTATCCTTCGTGGCAAAACGTCGAGGTCGGCAAGCATGTGATCTCCAAGCCGAAGCATCCGCCGATACCATTCTCGATCGAATTCGATCGCACGCAGATTTATCCCGACCACAAATATGCCGTCGATGCGTGGCTGGTCGATAACGGGCAGATCGTGTTGCAAAGTTCCGCGGCCGTGCCGGTGACGCCGCTATCCACCTCGACCCCGCTGCAACTTCAACTGGTGCGCGTAGGCAGCACGGTTCCGCCCAATAACACTTATGCCGTCGGGCAGATCGACCAGATCAACCAGTGGTATCGCCAGTACCTGCGGCGCGACGCGACGGCGCAGGAGCTGTCGGCTTGGCAGGCGCATTTGCAAGCCGGCCGGGCGCCGCAAGACATCTTGGCGTTCATCCTGGGCAGCCCCGAGTATTTTGACCGCATGGGCAATGCCCGCGAGCCGTATCTGGCGGAAGTCTTGCGGAACTTGATTGGGCGGCAGCCGACGGCGGCGGAATTGCAGCAGTATGCGGCGCAATACCAGCAGTACGGCGGGGCGCGGACGGAGTTTGTGCGCGACGTGATGCGGCTACAGCCTAATGGGCTTTAGGCGGATCGCCTCGTGAGCCGAACAAAGACGATTGCTGGGTCGTCACCTCTTGCGACCTCGCCGCCTGGCCGATGTTGCCGGACATTGCAGCGCAAACGCTCCGCTCCGCGTCGCGGCTAAACGGATTGCGGCGAAGCCTGTAGATTTCTTAGCCGCGGTGCGGCATACTGGGTCGCTGGTTCCGCTTTTCTCTCAGGCGCAGGGGTCGACGCATGTCCGATCGCCGTTCGGTTTTTCTCATCGCGGCGCTGTTGGCAGTGGCGGCGGCGATTTGGTACCGCTCGAAAGTCTTTGAGGCGCCGCCCGTGGTCGAGCGGCCGGTTATCGCGTTGCTCGCGAGCGGGTCGACGCCCTACTGGCAATTAACCACCAACGGCGCCAAGGCCGCGGCGGCGAAGTACAACGTCGATTTGCGCATCGAGCAGCCCAAGGGCGCTGAAACGCTGGAGCAGCAGACGCAGGCGCTGTTGGGCTTAGATCTCGACGAGATCAACGGGGTCGCCTTCAGCCCCGTCGATCCGGAAGGCGAAACGCGGCTGATCAACACGATGGCTCAGCAGACGCTGGTCGTCACGCTCGACGCCGACGCCCCCTTGTCGCTGCGGCAGTGCCATATCGGCACCAGCAACGTCGCCGCCGGTCGGCTGTGCGCTCGGCTCGTCGAAGAGGCCGTTCCGAACGGCGGCAAGGTCGCCGTGGCGCTGGCCAACCTGACGAAGAGCACGAACATCGATCGCAAAACCGCCTTCGACAAGTCGCTGGGGCACGACGAAGACGCGCCCGTAGAATCGCAGCAGCCGAAGTACGAGCTGCTCGAACCGCTGATCGACGAGGGGGACAACGACAAGTGCCGCCAACTGATTAAGGAGTGTCTCGAAGCGCATCCGGACATCGCGTGCTTCGTCGCCCTGAACGCCCGGCAAGGGCCGCTGCTGCTGGAAGTCCTTAAAGAGCAGGATGAGCTTGGAAAGATTCAGCTCGTCACCTTCGATGAGGCCGACGAGACCCTGCAGGGCGTAGCGAACGGCCATATCTTCGCCACCGTCGTGCAGAACCCTTACATGTACGGCTTTGAAACCGTCCGCCGATTGGCGTCGCTCTGCCGGGGCGACAAGGACGAAGTGCCGGTCGCCGGCGGCGGAACGATTCACGTGAGCGCCGAGGCGATTCGCAAGGAGAATCTCGACGAGTTCCGCCAGCGGCTGCGCGAGCGGCTGCCGGAAGGCGACGTGGCGGCGAAGTGAGCATTCACGTTAATCCCAAAGGTATCGCTCGTCGTACTGGATTTGGTAGCGATTGAGCATGTTACCGAGGGCTTCGCCCTGGGCTTTCACAGCGCGTCCCTTCGGGACTAATACGTTGCGCTGGGAGGACTTGCGGCCGCGACTTCACAACGCCGCCACCACTAAATTCCCCACCTCGTTCGTCGTGTACCCCATCTTCCCCGCGTTCTGGCTCTTCATCTTCGTCGCGGTCACCTTCATGATCGCGTCCATCACGCGCTTCGCCGCTTGCGGCTTAGCGAGCTGCTCGAGCATCATGCTCACCGCATTAATCGCCGCGATCGGGTTGATCTTGCCGGTGCCAGTGTACTTGGGGGCGCTGCCGCCCATCGGTTCGAACATGCTCACGCCGCCCGGGTCGGGATTAATGTTACCGCCGGCGGCGACGCCCATGCCGCCTTGGATGATGCCGGACAGGTCGGTGATGATGTCGCCGAACATGTTCGTGGTGACGATCACGTCGTAGAACTCGGGGTTCTTGACGATCCACATACAGCAGGCGTCGACGTGGTTGTAGTCCTTTTCAATGTCGACGTACTCGGCGCCGACTTCCTGGAACGTGCGCCACCACAGGTCGTGACCGGTGGTCAGCACGTTGGTTTTGGCAACGAGGGTGAGCTTCTTGCCCTTGGGGTTGTTCCGCTTGCGGGTCAGCTCGAAGGCATAGCGGATGGCGCGTTCGCAACCCTTGCGGGTGTAGATGGCAGTTTGCGTGGCGACCTCGTTGGGGGTGCCCTTGTGCATGAAGCCGCCGGCGCCGCAGTAGAGGTCCTCGGTGTTTTCGCGCACCACGATGAAGTCGATGTCCTCGGGCTGCTTGTCGCGCAGCGGCGTTTCCACGCCAGGGAATAGCTTTACCGGCCGCAGGTTGATGTACTGGTCGAGACCGAAGCGCAGATCCAAGAGCAGCTTGCGTTCGAGGATGCCCGGCTTCACGTCGGGGTGGCCGACGGCGCCCAGCAAGATACAGTCGAATTTACGAAGCTGATCGAGGCCGTCGGCGGGGAGGGCCTCGCCCGTTTTGAGGTAGCGGTCGCCGCCCCAATCGAGGTGGGTGAGCTTGAGGTTCTTGTCAAAGCCTTCCAGCTTGGCGACGGCCTCGAGAACTTTGACGCCTTCGGCCGCCACTTCCGGGCCGGTGCCGTCGCCGCCGATGACTGCGATATTCATGATCAGCTTTCCTTCTCGGTATATGCGAGGAAATCTCTCGCAAAGGCGCTAAGGCGCAAAGGAGGAACGCAAAGAATTCAAGAAAATGATGAGAGACGGTAGGCGACTAGCCGATTCACCCATAAATCACAGTCTTCTTTGCGTTTTCTTTGCGCCTTCGCGCCTTTGCGAGAGAAATTGTGCTTGGCCAATGCCTCGTGAGCGAATCCGAGATTTTAACGGAGGCTCCGGCGGGGCGAAACGCCCCCTGGGACGGTTCTGATTGACGTAACCCCTCGCCGCTACTTAAACTACAGACGGCTGCGAGAGTCCGAGAGTCGCAGCGAAGCGAGTCGGGCAGGTGTTCGGCGGACCGTGGTCGTCGATCATTCACTTTTCTCATTTGCCGAGGGTTACCCTCGAAGGGGTCGTCATGCAGGCCGAGAACGTCATGCAGGCCGAGAAGCGGAGCTTGGCTCCAGCGTTGGTGGGCGGCGTCATTGGGGCCGCGGTGGGCGTGGGTCTGCACGTCGTCTTAGCGACCGGGATGTTCGGCTATCAAAATGAGGCGGCGTGGTTTGCCATCGTCATCGGCATCCTCACCGGCCTCGGCGTGCGGCAGGCGAATCGCCATCACATGGATCGCAGCTATGTTCGCGGCGCCCTCGCGGGCGTCATCGCGCTGGCGGCGATCGTCGGCAGCAGCTTCGCGATTCGGGAAGTCATGAAGCGCAAAGAAGTCGATGCCAAGACCGGCAACGTCGCGGCGGCCGCCGATACGAAGAAGGACGCCGCTGCGGACGAGGCCGTTGACGCCGACGCGGAAGCGACCGTTGAACCGGCTGCCGCGGATCGGCCGGCGCCGAAGCCCGCCGGCGCG
>JBGSYU010000480.1:0-15489 GCA_041750715.1 Lacipirellula sp. | reverse complement strand
CGGCGATGGAGGCCGGCGCCCGACGTGTCGACGTCGAGCGTCGCCAGGTCATCGACGAGCGACACTTCGACGGGCACGGGCGGCCCCGTTTCGGGCAACGACGTCACTGGCTGTGCGGCCATCAACCGTTCGACGATCGCTTTCTTAACAGTCCGTTGAATCGCGGGCACGCTGCTGAGCTGCGACTTCAGCGATCGCCCGTCCACGGGAAAGGCTGCGTCGGCCGCAATCCATTCTTCCCAGAGCAGCGTTTTCGTCGTGTCGAACAGGGCGTCGAAGTTTGACGCCGGAAACGAAGCGATTTCCACCAGCACGCGATCCGCCGAGCGTAACCACAGGTTCGCTCTCGCCAGTGCGGTTGCATCGCCGGAGAATGCCATGCGACCCGGTCGCACGACGCGAGCGGCGTAACCCAAATCGCTCAGTTCGCGCACGACGACGGCTTCCAGACCAAACGCCGAAGTAGCTATCAGGTTCAACGTCATGTCTTTTGCGAAACGGCAACGACGCGATTGAAATGCAGTACCACTTCCCCCGCGACGACTCGCCGGACGCCTTCCGTCAGGCATCGCGGCTCGTTCTCCTGCTCGCCGCGGCGAATGATCTCGTCGCGCGAAGTTCCCGGCGGAACGGTGAACGTCGACTGATTGATAATCTGATTGCCCGCGTCGAGCTCCGGCACGATGAAGTGGCACGTCGCCCCAAAGGTGAGCATCCGGGAGGCGTAGGCGTCGTGGTACGGCCGCATGCCCGGAAATGCCGGCAGCAGGCCGTGATGCAAATTGATGATCCGTCCGCCGGCGTATTTCCAACAGCTCGACGGCGGCAGCACGCGCATGTAGCGGGCCAGTACGATGTAATCGACGGCCAGCTCGTCGCAGATTTCGATGAGCCGCTCGTCATCGGCATCGCCGTGGCCGTCGCCGATATAGTGCCACGGCACGCCGAACTCATCGGCCAGCCCGCGGCAAGTGCGGCGGTTACTGATCAGCGCGGCTACCACTCCACGAATCGCGCCCGTTTGCACGGCTTCCAACACGGCGCGCGGCGTCTCAGGACGCAGCGTCGCGCAAATTGCGAGCCGCGGCGGCGCCTCGCCGGCGTCTGGGCTCCAGATTCGAATCGAAAGTCCCGTTCGGCGGCCGATCGCAAGCATCGACTGCTTCAGTTCCTCCGCTTGCCGAGCGTCAATATCAACGCGCGTGAGCATCGAGAACACCGACTCGTCGTCGTGGTCGAACATCTGAATCTCAGCGATGTTCGCCCCCAACTGCGTGACGCAGTGGACGATCGGGTCGGCGAGTCCGCGGTTGTCGGGGCCGACGGCGGTGATCACATAGTGCATGGCAAAGTCGGTTCGGTGGCGCCGGTTTTAACGGTCGTTTCGAGGACGAAACGGCTATGCCGTCACCGGCTTATTTTGCGACGTAAGATAGCGTGCTTGAATTATGCATGTCCATGCGACCCTGCGCCAACGGTGCGCAACGGAGAATCTGCGTCGTCGCCTACCGGCGGCTCGCGGCGAAACTCGAACAAAATTCGCTTGCTGCTATGCCAACCACAGATTTCCCACGGACCACGGCGACGGCGCCTGCTTCCCACGGCACCGACCTCGAGTCGCTCCTGGCGCGCATTCAAGAGCTGGCCCAGAGCGATTCCGAACAGAATCGTGGTAGCTCCATCGCTGCTGCGGCCGGCACGGCGCCGCCTGCGACTTCGGTGCATCAGAGCGATCTGGCCGACGCGGCTGCTGCGGCGGCCCGCACCGTGCGAACGACGCCGTCATTTGCCTTTGCCGACGAGAAGCTGGACGGCCAGTGGCGCCCGCACGAGCCGCAATCGCTGGAAAGCGCCGGACTGAGCGAGGGCCAGATCGAGCACCTGGTGCTGAAGTGCCTGAACGCGTGCGGCGACATGAGCGGTCGCGATCTAGCGGAACAGCACGCGATCCCTTTCAGAATGTTGGCGCCGATTCTGCAAGCGATGAAGCTTGCGCAGCTCGTGGGCTTCCGCGGGTCGGCGCCAATGAACGACTTCGTTTACCAGCTCACGGAAATGGGCCGCGAGCGGGCCAAGAAGCTCACCGAATCTTGCAGCTACTTTGGCGCTGCGCCGGTCCCGCTGGAAAGCTACTGCGCCAGCGTCGGCCACCAGAGTCTGACGAAGCAGCATCCCACGCAGCAACATTTAGAGCATGCGTTTCACGACCTGTTGGTCAATAAGAACATGCTCCGGCGGCTGGGGCCGGCCGTCAATTCTGGCCGCGGGTTGTTCCTGTTCGGTGCGCCGGGCAACGGCAAGACGAGCATTGCCGAGCGCGTCACGCAGGCGTTCGGCGATTGCATTTGGATTCCGCGATCCATCAGCGTCGACGGCGAGATCATGCGCGTCTTCGATCCGGGCCTGCATTTTGAAACTCCGCTGAACGAGCCTACCGGGCCGTTGCAAACCAAGCCCATCGACAAACGGTGGGTCCGCATCAAGCGGCCGACGATCGTCGTCGGCGGCGAACTGACGATGGACGCCCTCGAAGTGAACGTGAGCGCCAACGTCGGCGTGAGCGAGGCGCCGATTCAGTTAAAAAGCAACTGCGGCACGCTGGTCATCGACGACTTCGGCCGACAACGGATGACGACCGATCAACTGCTCAATCGCTGGATCGTGCCGCTGGAAAAGCGCTACGACTTCCTGCAAATGGGCAACGGTAAAAAAATCCAGGTGCCGTTCGACCAGTTGATCATCTTCTCGACGAACCTCGAACCGAAGGACTTGGTCGACGACGCCTTCCTGCGCCGAATTCCTTACAAGATCGAAGTGCTCGACCCGAGCGAAGAGGAGTTCCGGCAGCTCTTTCACATGATGGCGCCGAAGCTGGGGATTCGCTTCGACCAGGCGGCGCTCGATTACCTAATCGAAACGCACTACAAGGCGGTAAGCCGGCCGTTTCGATGCTGCCAACCCCGCGACCTGCTGCTGCAGATCATCAATTACTGCCGGTACGTGAGCCAGCAACCGGAGATGTCGCCGCAGTATTTTGATTACGCAGTGGAGAATTACTTCGCGATTATGTAAGGGAGGTAGCCTCGATTGGCGTACTCGCCTGCCGCGGTTGCGCAGCAACGAGAGGGCGAACTCACGGGACGGAGAGTGCGCGATTAGTCAAATCTCTTGTCGCCGTTGGCGACCCCGTTAGGCGTGTACGCCACCCTGGGCCACCCGTGGACTATCCGGCACGTCATTTTGAGCGCAGCGAAGAATCTAGCCGTCGGTACGTGTGCCCGACCCCTCGGAGGACCTCAGGGTGACGGGGTTCGCAACCTCGTCCACTTAGGCCGACGGCCATTCCTTTAGCGGCCCGATCGTCGCGGTCGTAGCGCGGGTGAGCGGATATTCGCCCAGCACGGCGTGAACGTCTTCGAGCGTTACGCTGTCGAGCGTCGCCAGATCGTTCGTCACGCTGCGGTATTCGCGTCGCTGCATCCAGTTGCCGCCGACGTTGAAGAGCCGGTTGCGCGGCCGCTCGCTGCCGAGCACCACGCGGGCTTTCACCTTGCTGCGAGCCTGACGGAGTTCGACTTCCGTAAAGCCTTTCGCCTCGGCTTCACGGTAAATCTTTTCTAGCAGTTCAAAGTTGGCGAAGGCGTCCTCCGGCGTGCAACTCAGCCAGGTGAACAACATGCCGAGGCCTTGATACTCATAGTGGCCGAGGCTCGCGGTTTCCGCGAGACCTGGGTCGACCATTTCCCAGTAGAGCCGGCTGCCGGAATCGTCGCCGACGATGGTGGTCATCAGCTTAGCGGCGTAGCGATCGTGGTCCTCGCTCGCGGGGCCGTCGGCGAGTTGCAGGATGTACTGCTGCGTCGACGACTCGCGGGTCGTGCATTTGAAGGCCGTTTTTGACGTGGCGGGAGGCGTTTCCCGCGGCGCAAGTTGCGGCGACCACTTGCCGCAGCGCTTGGCGACTTGCTCGACCAGCGCGTCGAAGTCGACTTTGCCCGCCGCGGCCACAAACACGTTGCCCGGCGCGTATCGCGACTCGAAATAGGTGCGCATCTGATCGACCGACAAAGCGCCGATGGTTTCAACCGTGCCGAGCACGCTGCGGGCCATGGGGTGCCGGCCGTAGTGCAGCTCCTTGATCTGATCGTCCAAGCCGAACGGCGGCTGGTCGGCGTACATCTGGATTTCTTCCAGAATGACCTTCTTCTCCATGTCGAAGTCTTCGCCGCGGAGGCTGGGCCGCAGGATGTCGGCCAGCAGATCGATGCTCGCCTCTTGATACTCGGGCAGCACCGAGGCGTAGTAGACGGTGTTCTCTTCGCTGGTGAAGGCGTTGTAATGGGCGCCGATTTCGTCGAAGTCGCGGTTGACTTCCTCCGCCGATCGCCGCGGCGTGCCTTTGAAGACCATGTGCTCGAGAAAGTGGCTCACGCCGGCGACTTCGTCCGTCTCATCGCGCGCGCCCGTGCGAACGAAGAACCCCACGCCCAGCGAATGGGCGGCATCGTTGCACTCGGCGACAATTTCGAGACCGTTATCGAGCGTAGCGCTGCGGAATTTCAAGGCGGCGTCCGTTCTCTAGGTTCGTTTGATAACCACGAAACACACGAAACACACGAAAAGTCGGGTAAAAGGTTGGACGAGTTGGCCGTGTTCACTAAATGATGTAACTAGTTGGATCCGCCGTATTCTTCAATTCCTAACTTTCGTGTGTTTCGTGGTTAACTAAATTGAACTAAGCGGCAGTCGGGAGCATAAGCGGCTGCGGCCCAAGCGTCGCAAACGTAAAATCGCTCGGCGGGTATTCGTCGAGATATTCGTTGATGCTATGGGCCGTGAGCTCGTCGACCTGGCGGCCCAGTTCCTCCAGCGTGCGGACGCGGCCGAGGTGGTACCAGTCGCGAGCGATCGAGCTGCTGCGAGCCGACGTCGATTCTTGCTGCATGATCAGGCCGCTCTTGATGCGGGCCTTGAGCCGGCCCAGTTCCGCCTGCTCGACTCCCTGGCGGAGGCGAACCAGTTCCGCGTAGGTCACGTCGAGCGTTTCCTGCGCTCGCTCGGCCGTGGTGCCGGCGTAGCACAGTACGCGGGCGCGCGTGAGCTGCGTTTGCAGCGAGGCGCTCACGCTGTAGCACAACCCCCTCTTTTCGCGGACCTCGGTGAATAGCCGCGAGCTCATGCCGCCCGAAAGCACGCCGACCGCGGCCCACGCCTGCAAGTATTTCGGATCGCGATACGGCACGCTGGGGAATGCGATGCCAATGTGGCATTGGTTGCCTTCGAACCCGATATGCGGAGCCGTCGTCGCCGGCGCCTCCTCCAAGCTCGGCTTGAATGCGACTGGCTTCCAGGCGCCGAACAGGCTTTCGACATGTTCGACCAACAGGTCCCAGTCGACTTTGCCGGCCACGCCCAGAATCGCATCGTTCGGTCGATATTGCGTCGACCATTGCTGGCGAACGTCGTGCGCCGTCGCTGCGGCAATGCCCGCCTCGTTGCCGTGGCTGGCGCGACCCCAGGGGTCGGGATACGTTCGGCGGCGTAGCTCGTCCATTAATTTTTGGGCGGGCTCGTCTTCGACGCCGCGAATTTCTTGAAGACACACCAGACGCGCCGCTTCGAGCTGATCGTCCGGTAGATGAGGTCGCTGAAGAATGTCGGCGTAAATCGCTAGCGCGTCTTCTAGGTTCTCCGCCAGCGTGGCGCCGCTGAAACTGGTCTGCGAAATACCGACCGACTCGCCGCGCTCCACTCCCAAAACTTCCAAGTCGTTGACCAGCGCGCGGCTGTCACGCGGCCCGGCGCCGCGGAGGGTCATGTCGCATAGAAAACTGCCCAAACCGAGCCGATCGGCGGGGTCGTTGCTGCAACCGCACGGGGTGAGGAACGTAAACGCCGCCGATTCGACCGTCGCCACAGGCTCGGCCAGCAGCACTAAGCCATTGGCGAGTTGATGCGTTTGAACGGAGCGCTGCTGGACTTGCGTGGAAGGTGACATTCAAAAAATAATCCCCCTCTCTTGAAGGTCGAAGAGGGGCTGTGGCGCCGAGGGGTTAGGGGAGGGATACAAATACTAGGAAAACTTATACCTGGGCAACCCCCTCCCCAGCCCTCCCCACAAGGGGGAGGGAGCCGCAAGGGAGAGAGCGCACAGCGCAGGGAGATATGTCAGGCTAGAAAGCCTGACCTACTTAGGCAACCGCTAATGGGCGATCGCGTGGTCTGGTTCGGGCTGATCGTCGATAGCCTTGTACACCGTTTTCACCGCGCGGAAACCAATCCTCCGGTAAAGTTGCACCGCGGCGTCGTTCACGGCGGTGACTTCCAGAGCGACCACAGACACGCCCGCCTGCTGCAAGCCGGCGATCGAAGCCAGAATCAGCGCAGCGCCCACGCCGCGGCCGCGGTGCAGCGGCGTCACCCCGATGTTCTGGATGTTGGCCCGCCCGCGCCTGATGCGAATGGCCTGAATGGTGCCGCACGCCTCGACCCGACGCGGACCGGCGCCCACGTAGTGGGCTAGCCACGTCGCCTCCGGCACGAATCCATCGCGATCGCGGATTTCGCGCATCAGCCGAAGGCAGCTTTCCGGCTCGCTAAGGCAGGGGAATACAACCGCATCCAGCTCCTCGCGGAAGCTGAGGTACTTTACCTCGGCGTGCTGGTGAATGAGGTCGTCTGACCACGCCCGCAGGCGATAGTCCGGGTGGAGGCCGATCGCCTGTCGCCGCCAGCGGCGCAGGTCGAGCTCCATTTGGAATCGCTTGTGGTAACGCAGGTTGAGGACGCGCATGCCGGGCCACTGAGAGTGTGCGGGGCGCTCGCCAGAACGCTTGGCGGTGCTTCCGAGGAAGGAGCCAGGCGGGGGCTGGGCCAGCGCCCTAAAACATACCATAGCGTGCGGATTTTGCCAGCTTTTTGACATTTAGCCCGGCCATCCTGGCCGGAAGGGGGCATTCACTCCGAGCCAGGATGGCTCGGCTATATACTGGAGCCATGAACCAACCTCCGACGGCTACCGAAATGGGAATCATCATCGTCGACCACGGGTCGCGGCGGGGGGAGAGCAACGACTTGCTGGTCGCCGTGGCGGAGGCGTACCGAGAGCATTCCGGCTGGCGCATCGTGGAACCGGCGCACATGGAACTTGCGGAGCCTTCCATCGCCACCGCATTTGGCCGGTGCGTCGAGCAGGGGGCGGTGCTGGTAGTGGTGTTTCCTTATTTCCTGGGGCCGGGGCGGCATTGGAGCGGAGACATTCCGCGACTGGCGGCTGAAGCGGCCAGTCCGTATGCGGCGCGCGGGGTACGGCACCTTGTGACGGCGCCTTT
This sequence comes from Lacipirellula sp., assembly GCA_041750715.1. GTDB lineage: Bacteria > Planctomycetota > Planctomycetia > Pirellulales > Lacipirellulaceae > Lacipirellula. The sequence goes on along the minus strand of JBGSYU010000480.1, from coordinate 8,158 downwards.
GGGGTTGCATCCGCTGTTGCTGGAGGTGATCGACGGTCGCGTTGTGCATTGTCTCGCGCGGGTGCAAGGGCGTGCGGATTCGTGCGACGTTTGCACCACCGGCGGCGGTTGCACGCTGCTGCCGCCGCTAGCACCGCCCGGTAGATAAGTCGGCTGCGCTGGCTTTTCTGGCTGCGGTTTCTTTAACTGTCGCGGCGATTGTTCCGATACCGAGAGTAAGGCAGTCTCGCCAAGACTGTGGGAAGCAAGTCTCGGAGAGACTTGCCTACGTAGGCGAGTCTCTCCGAGACTCGCGTGACACTCGTACGGGTCAGGAAGTTGCATGAGATATTTCAGCATGGCGTTCATCGCCACGATCGCTGTGTGCGGGAGGCACGCTCCGGCCGCCAGCGCCGAGCCCTTCGTTCCCGGCACGGGCGTCGTCGTTCCGATGGTCGGCGACGATTTCGAGTCGCCGAACTGGCGATACATCCCCAACGGCGCCAAGGCCAGCCACGAGCAGGACGAACAGCAACGCCCGCCGGGCGGCAAGTCGACCAACGGCCGCTGGTACGAAGGCGCTAAGCGCGGCCAGCCCGACGTGGTGCGCCGCATTGCTACGCCGCCGGGCGGACTGCCGGGAAGCACCGGTTCGCTGTTCGTGGCGACAAAGTTCTCCGGCATTCCCGGCGACCTCAGCGGCAAGCAAATGCAAGACGACCTGCTCATGGGCGTCGAGTCGCGGCTAGGCAGGCCAGTTCCGGCGAGCTGGAGCCCGAGCGTCGTCGTTCGGGTGTACCTGCCCGAGTTCGATCGCTGGGAGAACCGCACCGGCGCGTCCTTTGGCGTTCGCGCCGACGTAACGGGCCGCACCTCTGCCGGCGAAGTCGAACCTTACTGGCCCGGCATGTTCATCCTGTTCCGCAGCGCCCATAACGGAAAGCACGACCACGATCACGCACAGATTACCATCCGAGCGCGAAACAACGGGCAGGACGTGCCGGGGCCCATCATCGAAGAGCCGGGATGGTGGACGTTTGGCATTTCCTTCACCCCCGACGGCGCGGTTCATCAGTACGCCAGCCCCGGCATCGATGATCTCACCGAGGAAGATCACCTGTATTCGAGCATGCCTTACGGCACGAAATTCATGCAGTTCAACAACTTCTTCGTGAACGTCGCGAATCTCGACAACGGCAGGAACTGGTCGACCCCGTGGGTGATCGACGACCCCACGATGTACGTCATCCCGCCGCGGGGGCAAACGGTCGACAACCTCGCCGGCGGCCGAAATTCGGTCGCGGGGCGGCAGCGCAGCCCGTCGAGCCGGACGGCATTTTGGAAGTTGGGCGGCTCGACGACGCGAAAATAGAAACGCGTATGCGCCGGTTAATATCTGGCGACGGGACGCGGTTGTTATGCAGTGGTCGGACGCCGATGCGCCGGTTAGGATATCGGTATGGCAATCTCCATTCAGGCTACCTACCGAGCCGGCGTGATCTATCCCGATCAGCCGCTCCAATTGCCAGACGATACGGCGGTGGTTGTCACGATCGTTCCCGTTGCGGGGGAAGGCGCCGCGTTGGTCGATCAACCAACCGCGGCTCAGAGGGGTCCATTGATGGCTGCTGCCTTGGAACGCCTCGCTGCATCGCCGGGGCGGGCCTGCGTTGACCCGCTGCAGTGGCAGCGTGAGGCGCGGGAGGACCGTCCGTTGCCCGGCCGAGACGACTGATGCTGCTGGACAGTAATCTCATCATTTTTGCGAGCCAGCCTGCTCACGGCGAGTTGCGAAACTTCATTGCTCGGCACTCGCCAGCGGTGTCCGTTATCAGCGTAGTCGAAGTTCTTGGTTATCATTCGCTGACCGACGCCGATCGACTCCAGTTTGAGCAGTTCTTCGCGACGTCGAAACGGTTGCCGGTGTCGGATGCCGTGATTGCACAGGCGGTCACTCTACGTCAAATCGAACGCATGCGTCTTGGCGATGCTCTGATCGCCGCTACGGCGATCGTCAATGGTCTCACCTTATTGACACACAACGTCCGCGACTTTATGAATGTGCCAGGATTGATAGTGATCGGTCCGCTTGAAATGAACCTTTAGTTCAAGAAATGCCGTTATGACCCTACGCACACGTTCACGCTTTCCAGTCGCCGCCTTGGTCGCATTCTTCGCGCTGGCGACGGCCCGCGCCGAGGAAGCTAGTTTCAAGCGCGTCGAGGACGTGATCTACGGCCGCAAGTTCGGCGTCGCTCTCACCATGGACGTCATCACGCCGGCGAATCCTAACGGCGCCGCGGTGGTGTGGGTCGTGAGCGGCGGGTGGTATTCGGCGCATGAGGCGATCCACCCCGAGTTTCTCGGTGAAGTGCTCAACCGCGGTTACACCATTTTTGCGGTCGTCCATGGCAGCCAGCCGAAGTTTACAATTCCTGAAATTCTCGAAGACATGCACCGCGGCGTGCGATACATCCGCCACCATGCGGCCGACTACGGCGTCGATCCGGGTCGCATCGGCATCATGGGCGCTTCCGCGGGCGGCCATCTTTCGCTCATGCAGGGCATGGCCGGCGCCGAGGGAATCGCCGACGCGCCCGACCCCGTCGATCGCGAGAACAGTCGCGTGCAGGCGGTGGCGTGCTTCTTTCCGCCGACCGATTTTCTGAACTACGGCAAAGAAGGCGAGAACGCACTGGGCCGCGGCGTGCTGAAAGATTTCCCGGCCCCGTTCGACTTCGAAGTGCTGGACGTGGAAAAGAAAAGGTTCGTCGAAGTCACCGACGAAGCGCAGATTGCGGAAATCGGCAAGCAGATATCACCGATCACGCACGCCACGGCCGACGATCCGCCGACGCTCATCATCCACGGCGACGCCGACCTACTGGTGCCGATCCAACAGGCGCAGATCGTCATCGACAAGCTCAAAGCGGCCGGCGTCGACGCCGAGCTTGTCTCCAAGCCCGGCGCGGTGCATGGGTGGGCGCTTATGGAAATGCAGGCCGACCTGGCGAAGTTTGCGGATTGGTTTGACGAGCACCTGGCCGTGAAACCGGATGCAGCCGCGGCGGCTAAGTAGCCGGCCCGATAGTTTCGAAATATCAATTCCCTCGTTACTTGCGCGGCTCTCGAAGTCCGGACCGGCGTGCATTGCCTTGCAGCGTCTCCCCGGCAAGATGCGGGGCGCGAAACAAGTTTCTCACAACCGCCGGATACTTTTCCAATTCGGCAAGGGCGACCGCCCAATCGCCTGGCCGGTCCCGCTTAAGTCGCTCGGCCTCGCCAAGGCAGAGCGCAACGTAGGCTGCCCTCGCGCGATTGACTTCCTTTCCGACCAGGCACTCTTCGAGCCGTGGAACAAATTTCTCGCGGGCCTGCGCTATCTGGTCTGAGGATGTCGACAGTGGGTAAACATTGGCCGGCGACTCCGTGCGAATGCGATACGCGTCGGGGGCGCCGACGATCGGCGGTAGGCCCCCTTGCTGAAGGATGGCGATTTGGGCGCACTGGATGAGCGTGTCTTCGAGCCCCGTAATGGTTTCGTCCATTGGCAGACCATCGCGGGTCGTGTTGCGATACACGTCGGCAATGTCCCAACCCTGGTCGTTCATCCACCGCCGGCCGCGGATGACGCCGACGATCGTGGCCGCGGTCGCGGCGTTGTTGTCGCAGTCCCAACCGAAGTTGAACGCCAGCCGCAGCGTTTCGACCAGATCCTTGCGCCCGTAGATCAAAGCGGCAATAGTCGACGCGGCGTTCAGCTCGTAGCCGTTGCGATCGCGGACCGCGCCGCCGTGCGTTTGCCACCGCGCTTTGATATCGCCGCGGGCGGCGCGCCAGTCGTCGGGGTGAACGCGGCAAATTGCGCGCGTCTCGCGGACGATCTCCGCCATTTCACTTTGCGGATCGACGCTTCCCAGTCCCGCGTCGAGCAGCCGCTCGACGTCGCTCTCGACGAACGCCATCGCGATCATCGCGGCGAACAATTGCGTGCCTTGCGCCGGTTCGCCGTCGATGGCGACGCGGGTGTAGTTCACCCCCGTGCGGGAGGCGGTTTGCGGCATGCCCGGCGCCATCAGGCCGAACGACTCGCACAGGAACAGGCCGGAAATGTTGAACTCGGCCCACGGATTGAGCGCGACGTTGCCGGTCCACGGCGGCTCCAACCCCAGGTCCATCAGTTGGCGAGCATAGTGGTTCGCGGCGAAGATGCGGCGGTTGATGTGCGCCTTCCACAGGCCGGCGATTTGATCCGGCGGCGGCAGCGTTTGGCGACTGCTTACAATCTCACGCAGGTAGACCCACTCGATATCGGTGTCGTCGTCCGTGAAGGCGCCCTCGGGCAGCCCCGGCGTGTAATCGACGACATCGCCCGGCTCGTCGATATACTTGAACTCGTGCGGCAGGCCGTTGAGATTGCCGAGGATCTGCGCAAGCATGCCGCCGCGGATTTTATCTTCGAGTTCACTGGCGGAGATTTCGACAATCGCCGGCGGTTCGTCGCCGTGGATTCGAGCGGGTGCGATCGCGGCAGTGACTAGGGCGCTAAGTATGGCAATGGGGTGTCTCATCAGGGGAGATTATCTCCCAGGTCGCGCCTCCCCGCCAGCTCTTGCAAGCGTGGGGAGCGATGCGGTTTCAGACTACGCGGCGGGTGGTAGCCCGCTTTTCGCCACGAAACCAGCCACGGCCAATAGGCTTATGCCGACCGCCAAATGGGCGAGTTCGCCGATTGCTCCCGCGAGCAAGGAGATGACCGCCACGCTGATGAACCACACAGCCATTACCCCGATGGAAACGGCGAATAGATCCTTGAGCGACATCGTGTTATCTATCTGAGATTAACAGCCTGTTGAAAAAGGGGACTGGCGCGCGGACCGACTCAATAATGACCGGGAACTATGACCTTCGTGAGCGTGCCTGTCCCCTTTTTCAACACTGCGGGGATGTCAAAAGATTGGAACGACCACGGGCTACGACTGGCGAAAGTTTAATGGATGGCTGCGAAGACGCAAGCGGCGGGAGCGGTCTTGGGATTCGACCTTTGCAGGAATGGGATTCGACCTTTGCAGGAAAATGGGCGGGGTTGCCGGCGGATGTGCGAAAGTCGATAATCCGGTGCGCAAGCCGCCTAACTACGGTCTTTTTCCTCTCGGAGTGAGCCATGCCTCGCAATCGCATTTTCGACGACGCTAGCGCCGCGGTCGGCGATACGCCGATGATTCGCATCAATCGGCTCGTTCCCAAAGGCCATGCCATCGTTTACGCCAAGTGCGAGTTCTTCAACCCGCTCAACAGCGTGAAGGACCGCATCGGCGCCGCCATGATCGAGGCCGGCGAGCGCGACGGCAAAGTTACCAAAGGCACGCACATCGTCGAGCCGACCAGCGGCAACACGGGCATCGCGCTGGCGTTCGTGTGCGCGGCGAAGGGTTATCGGCTCACGCTCACCATGCCTGAGTCGATGTCGATCGAGCGGCGGGCCCTGCTGCGGGCGATGGGCGCCGAACTGGTGCTCACCCCGGCGAGCGAGGGCATGAAGGGCGCCATCGCGCGGGCAGGGGCGATGGTGGCCGAGGATAAAAACGCCTGGATGCCGCAGCAGTTCGAGAATCCCGCGAATCCGGCGATCCACGAGAAGACGACCGGCGTCGAAATCTGGGAAGACTCGGGCCATAACATCGACGCGATCGTCGCCGGCGTCGGCACGGGCGGCACCATCACTGGCGTGGCCCGCTGCATCAAGCCAAAGAACGAGAACTTCAAGGCGATCGCGGTGGAGCCGGTCGACTCGCCGGTCATCTCTGGCGGCTCACCCGGCCCGCACAAGATTCAGGGCATCGGCGCCGGATTTATACCGAAGAACCTCGACATGTCGATCGTGGACGAAACGATCCTCGTGAGCAACGAAGAGGCGTATCAGTGGGCCCGCCGGCTGGCGAAGGAAGAGGGCATCATGGCGGGCATCTCCAGCGGCGCGAACATGTGCGCGGCGGCGAAGCTGGCGGCACGGCCGGAATACGCGGGCAAGCGGATCGTGACGATCATGTGCAGTCTGGGTGAACGATACTTGTCGACGCCGCTGTTCGAGGGGCTGACGGGGTGATCATGGTAGCCCTCTCGCTTCGCGAGAGGCATTCTTCTCGCGGAGCAAGAAGACTACGGTGAGCGGCGCCCTTTCGCCCCCGCGTTTCAGGGCTACGGGCTAGCAAGCTCTCATTGCTTTGGCGCCTCCCGCGATATAAAATGTGTTGATCGGCTAGTCGGCCCGGGTGATCACGCTGGGGTGGGTGTTGCAGCAATGAATAAAGTCGTGCTTACGCCAGAGCTCCAAGCGGCCTTGGGGGACGTTACGAAGTCGTTCTACATCTACGATAAGTCGGGACGACCCGTGCTGTACGTAGCGCCGGCCGGGCGCTCCGCCTACGAGTGCGAGGAACCGACCCTCACTGAAGAAGAGATTGCCGAGCGCATGGCCGAGGGCGGTCGTTCCCTGCAGGAGTTTCTCGCTGAGCTAACTGCTGAACATCCGTAACCAGGACGTTGACGTGAAGTTTGAAGTCATCTGGTTGCGGCGTGCCTTAGACGAGCTCGCCGAGCTTTGGTTCAGCGCCCGAGATCGAGGCAGCGTGACCATTGCCGCCCAGCAAATGGACCGCCGTCTAGAAGTCGATCCGCTCGGCATCGGCGAATCAAGAAGCGGGAGTCTTCGCATTCTTATCGAGCCGCCACTAGCAATACACTATCAGGTCTCCTCGACTCATCAGACTGTTTTCGTGCTCAAGATCTGGCGAACTCGCCCCGAGGCAGCCGGTGATGTTTGAGCTAACCTTGCCAGTCGTCGGGAATCCGCCGCGCCCGCGCCTTCCCGAATGGCTCCGTGTCAACCTCCCCGCTGGTCGCGCGCAGCAGGTGTTCAACCTCACCCAGGGCGCCGTGGCGGGGAACCAGCTACACACCGTCTGCGAAGAGGCTCGCTGTCCGAACATTCACGATTGCTGGTCCCGCGGCACGGCGACGTTTATGGTCGCCGGGCAGAGTTGCACCCGCGGATGCCGGTTCTGCTCCGTCGAAACGCTGAAGGCCCCCGCCCCGCCCGAAACCGCTGAGCCAGCGCGACTGGCGGACGCCGTCGAGCGGTTGGGGCTGGCTTACGTCGTCGTCACCGTCGTGAACCGCGACGACCTGCCCGATGGCGGCGCCGGGCATTACCGCCGCTGCGTCGAAGCCGTGCATTCGCGGCTGCCGGCGACGGGAATTGAGCTGCTGTGCAGCGATCTCGCCGGGAACTGGGCGGCGCTAGAAGCGCTCCTCGCCGACGTGCCGCTAGCCGTCTTCGCGCACAACGTGGAATGCGTCCCGCGGCTAGACCACGAAGTCCGCGATCCGCGCGCATCGTTCACGCAGAGTCTAGAAGTCTTGCGCCGCGCAAAACAACTTCGCCCCGAGCTGCCGACCAAGAGCAGCCTCATGGTCGGGCTCGGCGAGAGCGACGCCGAAGTGCTCGACGCGATGCGGCAGCTACGCGGCGCTGGCGTGGACTTGCTGACGCTGGGGCAATATCTCGCTCCGGGTCGTCCCGGTACGCGGTTCCTACCGGTCGATCGCTATGTCGAACCGCGGCAATTCCTGGAGTGGGAAGTCGCCGCGCGGGCGATGGGCTTCAAAGGCGTCGCCGCGGGGCCGTTGGTACGCAGCTCGTATCGCGCCGAGACGCTGTTGGAAGAAGCGCGCACCGGCCGCCGCATTCTGCCGTCGGCAGTCGAACTGCACAATCTCGAATTGAAGGCGCTATCGTCGCGCTAAAATGCGAGCCGTATCCATTGCTTGAGCAATCGCGTCGGGTCTGGGCTCAAGAGTCCGCCTTCAGCTTCGGCGCTGACTTCCTTAGCGATGATTCGCAAGCGGTGTAGATCGACGCCGCAGTAGTGCAACTCGCCATCGGCGCCAACAGCTAGCCCCGACCAAGCTTGGTCGGGGCTAGCCGCGATTTGCAGTTCGTCCAAGAGCAGCAAGCAGCGCCGCGAGTGTCGCGCTACGCCCACGGCGTTGCCTTCGCGTAGCTTCACCGCCGCGGCGGCGAGCTTGATGAGCGCCTTGAGCCACGTCGCGACAGGACCCTTTCGGCCCGCCGCATGCCACAGCGATTCCCACGCTTCGTGGGCTTCCCAATAGAAGC
>JBGSYU010000479.1:0-14712 GCA_041750715.1 Lacipirellula sp. | reverse complement strand
CCTGAGCAAAATGGCTGGCGTCGTGGTCCCGCGACGACCACCTTTGCTGGCAAAGTCTAGCGATAAAACAGCCGATAATGATGCAGGCACCTACGTTTCTACGGCTCCGCCGCTGCATTTATGAGTGACCTCTCCCTAAACGCCGGCGCTGCACTGAACTCCGGGGATGCCGACGCTGGTACGCCGCAATCGCCGTCGGTGACAACGTCAGCGACGGAATCGGCGACCGCGCCGGCAATATGTCGCGACCTCTCTTCGCTCCCCAATTATTTGCGGAGCTTGTTGAAGATCAGCGTGCCGGTGCGCGTTCAACTCGCGGGCAAGAAGGAACTGGTGCAGGAAGTGATCTCGCTGGCGCCGGGGTCGATCATCAAGTTTGAAAAGGGCTGCGATCAGGTGCTGCAAATGATCGTCGGAGAAAACCTGATTGCCGAGGGCGAGGCGGTGAAGATTGGCGACAAGTTTGGCTTCCGGGTGATCTCGATGGTGATGCCGCGGGAGCATTTTGCGCCGGTGAAGAAGCCGCGGCGGGCGTGATTACGGCCGATGTCATTCTGAGCGCAGCGAAGAATTTGGAGATGCACAACGGGCTAGATCCTTCGCTGCGCTCAGGATGACGATTTTCGAGGGATGGCGATTTATTCCGTCGAGCTCAAAGGCCACCAGCCGCTCTTGAGCAAGTCCGCGGGAGCGAACGCGAGGCGGTCACGTTTCTTGTCGATCGCACGGTTGAGCTTGGCCGCGAGCTGCGGGCCGTTGAGCTCCTCTTCTACCAGCGAGCGGACGCCGCCGGAAAGCTCGCGCACGATCGGGCCGTGAGCGTCGCTCACGCGGCGGATGTGGAACTCTTCGAGGATGAGCTTCGCATCGTGGACGACGGGCTGAACCGCGATGGCCGCGGCGCCGTCGACGGCAATCGCTTGCAGGCCGACTTCACCGTGAATCTCGACGTGTAGTTGCATGTCGCCTTCCACTTCCAGGGCGATGAGGTGGACGCCGTATTGGTAGACCTTGGCACGCGACCAAACGTCGAGCTTGGCGTCGAGCGTGAGGGTGAAGGCCATGCGGCCGGCCGCGAGGGGCTGTAGATCGCTAAGCCGCAAGCGGAGGTTGTTTTCGGGGTCGACGACGTGGAGTTTGTAGTGTTTCCAGACGCCGTGGTCGACGGCCTTTTTGCGGCGATGGATGTGGAGGTGGAAGGGTTTTCCTTCGGCGCGGTAGCCGGTAGTGATTTCACGGGTGGCGCCCCAATCTTGTTGCTTGTCGTACTGTAGGGGGATGGCGTCGCGCAGGAGTCCGCTGAGGGTTTCGGCGAGGGCGGCGCGGGAGGCTTCGTCGGGGGGCGCGGCAGGCGCGATGCGCGCTAAGCCGCAAGCGGCGAGGAGGGCGGCGGCGATGGTTCGTGCGGTCATGCGTTGGTAGTACGAACGCATGCGTCGGACCGGTTCGTTCGATTAACGAAAAAAGAACCTGCCCCGAGCCCGAAGGCTCGAGACAGGTCCTCAGAGGGGGACTCAATTGTCGGTCGGCAGCTTCCTAGCGGACGAAGCTGGCCGAGACGACCTTACGGGGCGTACCAACCTTCGCGGCCGGGTCGGCAACCGGGGCTGGCGGCATGGGCGACGCATCGCCATGAGCCGAGGCGCCGGCAGCCGGGGCGCACGAGCTGCAGCCCGAGCTGTGACCGCAACCTGCGTTGCAGCCGCAGCTGGCTTCGCAGCAGTGGTCATCGCAGCAATTGTCGTTGCAACCGCAGCTAGCTTCGCAGCAGCTCGACTTGCAGCAGCTCGACTTGCGGCCGAACATGCGGCTCAGCAGGCAGCAACGCTTCTTCTTGCAGCCGCAACCTTTGTCGCAGCACGAATCGTTGCAGCAATCGTCGGGGCAACCGCAGCTCGCCTCTTCGCAGCAGGCGTCTTTACCGCAGCAGCCGTCGTTGCAGCAACCGTCGTCGCAACCGCAGCTCGCTTCGCAGCATGACGACTTGCAGCACTTGCTCTTACGGGAGAACAAGCCTAGCAAGCAGCAGCCCTTCTTCTTGCAGCCGCAACCCTTGTTGCAGCACGAGTCGCTGCAGCAGTCGTCGGGGCAGCCGCAGCTGGCTTCGCAGCAGTTGTCATCGCAGCAATTGTCCTCGCAGCAGTTGTCCTCGCAACCACAAGCGGCTTCGCAGCAGCTATGCTTGTGTTTGCAACCGAACAACCGGTCGAGGATGCAGCAACGCCGGCCGCAGCCGTTGTCGCAGCACGTGTCTTCACAGCCGCAGGCTGGCTCGCAGCACGCGTCGTCGCCGCAGCAGTCGTCGGGGCATCCGCACGACTTTTCGCAGCAGCAAGACGCCTCGCATGAGTCGCAGCCGCAGCCGTTGCCGAGCATCCGGTCCATCAGGCCAGCGCCGAAGCTCTGGCCGGTCAGACAGACGCTCACCAAAAGCGCTCCTAACACGTTCCCTTTCATCGAACCACGTCTCCTTTTGCGTTGGGGACTTGCACGGCGACAGCTTGTCGTCACGGCGCTCGCGCGGCGGAACACTCCCTGTTCTTCCTGTCGTGGCGACAGAATCGCGGCCGGGGCGGCCGCATTGGCGGGGTGTACGGGGCGGGAGCAACCGGGCGGGGCCGGGGTCGGCAAGGCGGGTCGTCGCGGGGCGGTCCCCACTTACTCGGAGTCGGCGCCAGTCGAGCCAGTCCATAGCTCGAATCAGTAACACCTGGCGGTCGACTCGTTCATCAAAATGTGTCGCAGTGACATGTGAGTGCTAAGCATGCGACACCCGTGATATCGGTCGCGCGAAAGACGCCCCTTGAGGAGTGCGGAAGTAATTTTCAGGAAGCAGCTTACGACGCCTGCTGGGTAAACTTTGCCGACCACGAAGGCTGTTCCCGGTGCGCGGATTAGCGCCGGCGCGATGTAGGGCTGCGCATGGTTGACGGCCGGAAAATCTGGTATGGTTTACCAAACTAGCCCGCAGCGCGTCGGCACGGTCCGATGCAGGCGGCAAAGGATACGCACGGCAAGAAGCCAGCCCAATCGACAAACTCTACCAGGAACAGTTTTCTCCGTGGGCGGCGAGCGACGCCGGGGATTCGCAATCACCGTGCGAGGGCGGCTTCCCGTTGATTGCCCCGCGGCGCCGCTGCGTCATGTTGACGCGGGTACGCCCTGTGGCGACCCCTCCCGCCGCGTTCACCCTTGGTCTTCTAGTACAGGTCTTCTAGTACAACGATGCGAACGCGAAAGTTTTCTTCCAACGGCCAGCGGAGTTTTATGGCCTTGCTCAACGGCGCAATGAGTCTTGCACTGGTATTGGCGCCTTCCGCGGTCGCTCAGACCTATGCGGCTGTGGCGGAGGCGAAGCCCGCCGACGCCGCTAAGCCGCCAGCGGCGGAGGTTAGGCCGCTGGCCGTGGATCCGATGGATTGGCCCAACTGGCGCGGTCCGCAGCAGAACTCGACTTCGGCCGAAAAGAATCTCGTCGAACAGTGGAACCCCAAGGGGGGCGAGGACAGTAACCTCCTATGGAAGCGCTCGGACCTGGGCACGCGGTCGACGCCGATCGTGATGCGCGGCAATCTCTACGTGCTGGTGCGTCACAACCCGGGAACGGATACCGAAGCCGAGAAAGTCGTCTGCGTGAACGCCGCCACGGGCGAGCAAAAGTGGCAACACGTTTCCAACGTATTTCTGACCGACGTGCCCGACACCCGCGTGGGTTGGTCGAACGTGGTGGGCGATCCGACGACGGGGCGCGTCTATGCGCAGGGCGTGGGCGGCTACTTCTGCTGCCTGGAAGGGGACAGCGGCAAAGTCGTCTGGGCGCATAACCTCCTGGAGAAGTTCGGCACCATCTCGACCTACGGCGGGCGGACCAACAACCCCGTGATGTTCGACGACCTGGTGCTGATCAGCGCGATCTTGGTCGGCTGGGGCGATACGCCGCAGCACGACATGCTGGCGCGGCCGGCGCACCGGTTCATGGCGTTCGACAAGGCGACAGGCGAGCTGCGCTGGCTCGCGGGCACGTCGATCGGTCCGCCGGACACGAATTACAGCACGCCCGTGGCGAAGGTGGTGGGGGGCGAAGCGCAACTGATCTTCGGCGGCGCCGACGGCAAGTTGTGGGGATTTCAACCGCGGACCGGCAAGCCGCTGTGGAATCTTCCGCTCAGCCGCCGCAGCATCAATGCTTCGGCTCTAGTGGTCGGCACGACGGTGTATGCCGGGCACAGCGAGGAGAATCTCGTCGGCAGCACGCAGGGTTCGGTCGTGGCCGTCGACGCGACGCTCCGCGGCGACCTGGCGGGCAAAGAAAAGTGGCAGGCCTACACGCTGATGGCCGGCAGGAGCTCGCCGGTGATGGTCGAGGACAAGCTGTGGGTCGTTACCGACGGGGCCAAGCTGCAAATCCTCGATCCGGCGTCGGGGCAGCTTATCGGCCGCAAGGCGCTGGAACGGGTGATGCGCGGCACGCCCGTCTATGCCGACGGCAAGGTCTATGTCGGCACGAACAATGGCCTGTGGTTCGTCCTGAAGCCCGCCGGCGACGGCGCCGAAGTGCTCCAGCGAATACGACTGGGCAAGGATCAAATCGACGGCTCGCCGATCGTGTCGCACGGCCGCATCTACCTGCCGACGAACGAGGCGCTGTACTGCATTGGCGCGAAAGACGTGAAGCCCGAAATCGGCGAACTGCCCGCGGAAGAGCAGGAGCCGCCGGTGGACCCGGACCCGACGCCGGCGACGGGGCTCGTCTCGCCGTATGATGTGACGCTCAAGCCGGGCGAGGCGCAGAAGTTCACCGTGCGACTGTACAACGCTCGCGGCCAGTTCTTGCGCGTGGCGGCGCCGGAGGAAGTAGCGTTTCACGTCGACGGGCCGGGCGCCGTGGCAGCCGATGGCACCTACACGGCGGCGAAGCGCGGCGGCCACACCGGCGTACTGGTCTATGCGAAGGTTGGCGAGTTAGAGAGCAAGGCGCGGGCTCGAATCGTACCGCCGCTGCCGTGGACGTTTGACTTCAACAAGGTCGACAACGTGCCGATGTCGTGGATTGGCGGTCGCATTCGCTACATCGTCGAGGAGCTTGAAGGTGAGAAGGTCGCCAAGAAAGCCGACGTCCTGCCCATTCCCTCCGATCCCACCAACAAGCTGGGCACGCGCAGTCAGATGTTCATGGGGCCGACCGATCTCACCAACTACACAATCCAGGGGGACTTCCGACTCTCGGAAAACGCCCGCATGCCCGACTGCGGCGTGATTAACAGCGGGTACACGTTAGTGATTCGTTCGGGCGACAAAAAGCTGCGGCTGCATAGCTGGATCTCGCACGATCACCGCACTTCGGCCGACGTGCCGTTGGACCCGCAACCGGGCGTGTGGTACCGGCTGAAGCTGCAGGTGAAACAGGTAGGCGAAAAGGCCGAGGTGAAAGGCAAGGTGTGGCTGCGCGACCAGCAGGAGCCGGGCGAGTGGACGGTGGAAATGGTCGACAGTTCGCCGATCCGATCGGGCAGCCCCGGGGTGTATGGGCACTCGCAGGAGGCGCCTTTTTATATGGACAATCTTTCGGTGACGCCGAACGAGTAGGGGCGGCGTTTGCGTAGGAGTTGAGATGACTAAGCGATATCGAACGGCGAGTTTGTTGGCGGTGAGCTTCTTGGCGGCCGGGGGCGCTAAGCCGCAAGCGGCGGAGTCGAACGTCAATTGGTCGCAGTGGGGCGGGTCGCCCGGCCGCAACAATACGCCGGTGGGGGTGAACATTCCGGCCGAGTGGGAAGTCGGCGAGTTCGACTACAAGACCGGAGCGTGGGATTCGGCCGGCGCGAAGAACATCAAGTGGGTCGCCAAGGTCGGTTCGCAAACCTACGGCAACCCCGTGGTTCACGACGGCAAAGTGTTCGTCGGCACGAACAACGGCGGCGGGTGGATTCCGCGATATCCGGCCGAGCAAGACATGGGCTGCATGATCGCATTTGACGTGAAGGACGGAAAATTTCTCTGGCAGCAAACCACTCACAAACACCCGGCCGGACGCGTGTACGACTGGCCGCTGCAAGGGGTGTGCAGCGCCGCGTACGCCGAGGGCGACCGGATGTGGTACGTCAGCAACCTGGGGGAGGTTCGCTGCCTCGACGTGGAAGGTTTCTACGACAACGAAAACGACGGCGCCGTGCAGAACGAAGAGCAACTCATCAAGCAAGAAATAGCGAGCCGGGCCGTCCCGGCCCCGGCGCCCGGCGCCAAGCCGCCAGCGGCGAAGCCCCCTGCCCCGACCACCTACAACATGCAGCACGAAGCCGACGTGGTGTGGGTGTACGACATGATGAAGGAGCTAAGCATCTCCCAGCACAACATGGCAAATTGCTCGATCACCGCGGCCGGCGACATGCTGTTCGTCGGCACGTCCAACGGCGTCGACGTGGAGCACAACTACATCCCGGCGCCCGAGGCGCCCAGCTTCTTCGCGATGGACAAGAACACCGGCAAGGTGCTGTGGACCGACAATTCGCCGGGGCTGAATATTCACCACGGCCAGTGGTCGGCGCCGGCGTACGCGGAGATCAATGGGCAGGCCCAAGTGCTGTTCGGCGGCGGCGACGGCTACCTGTACAGCTTCGACCCGGCGGGCGACGGCGCCGGCAAGAGCAAGCTGCTGTGGAAGTTCGACACGAACCCCAAAAAGGCCAAGCTGGAACTGATGGGCAAGGGGACGCGCAACGACATCATCTGCACGCCCGTCGTGTACGAAGGGCTAGTGTACGTCGCCACCGGGCAGGACCCCGAGCACGGAGAAGGAGTCGGCGCCTTATGGTGCATCGACCCGAACAAGCGCGGCGACGTGAGCCCGACGCTGGCGTTCAACGCCGCCGATCCGCAGAAGGCGATCCCGCACAAGCGAGTGCAGGCCGTCGTCGAAAAGGAAGGCGACTTCGAGCGGCCGAATAAGAATTCAGCGGCGGTCTGGGAGTATTCCGCGTTCGACGCCGACGGCGACGGCGACATGGCGTTTGAAGAGACGATGCACCGCACCGTCGGCACGCCGGCGATTCGCGACGGAATCCTGTACATCGCCGACTTCAGCGGGCTGTTTCACTGCCTCGACGCGAAGACGGGTAAAGTACACTGGGTGTACGACATGCTCTCGGCGTGCTGGGGCTCGCCGCTGATCGTCGAGGACAAGGTGTACATCGGCGACGAGGACGGCGAGGTGTCGGTCTTCAAGCACTCGGCAGATCCGAGCGAGGCGATGAAGGAAGCGGACGGCGAGATGGTTCCGTTCTACGCGGTGAACAGCATGGGAGCGAGCGTGTACAGCACGCCGGTCGTCGCGGGGAACGTGTTGTACATCAGCAATCAGACGCACCTGTTCGCAATTACGCCGGAAGGAAAGTAGGCGAGTTTCTCCGAAACTCGCCGCCAGTTTCGGAGAAACTGGGCTACGGGGGAAATACATGAGCAAGCGCGTCCTCGACATTGGCAACTGCGTGCCGGATCACTCGGCGATCACTAGCTTCCTCACGTCGCGATTCGATTGCGAGGTGCTGCAGGCGGACAAGGCGGACGACGCGCTAGCCGCGCTGCGGAAGCAGCCCGTGGACCTGATCGTGGTCAATCGCAAGCTCGACTGCGACTACACGGACGGCATCGAGGTGATTCGCCAGGTCAAAGCGGACCCGGCGCTGGCGAAGATTCCCGTGATGCTCATCACCAACTACGAAGAGCACCAGGACGCGGCAATGGCGCTGGGCGCGGTCCGCGGCTTCGGCAAGCTGGAGTACGGCAAACCGGAGACGCTCCAGCGCTTGCAGCCGATCTTGGGTTAAGAAGATTTAACCGCCAAGGACGCCAAGAGCGCCAAGGGAAGAGAAGAGTTAGCCGCAGATAGACGCGAATGCACGCGAATGAGGCTAGTCGTTGATCAGCGTTTATCCGCGTTCACCTGCGGTTCCATGCAACTTGTATCCCTTGGCGCTCTTGGCGTCCTTGGCGGTTCTGTTTTGCCTTAGCTTTCGATGACTTCTTTCACCGGCTGGACGAAGTGCGGGCTCTTGCCGCTCTTGGTTAGCTCTTGGGCTTTTTGGTCGGCCTTCTTGCGCTCGTTGAACTCGAAGAGCGCGACCCGTCGCATGGTCTGATTGAAGACGCCCCAGAAGGCCTTAAGCCGGACTTCCTTGGGCGTGCGGACCCGCTTGACGGCCTTTTTCTTTTCGGCGGGAACCTTTTTTTCGGCCGTCTTCTTCTCGACGACTTTCTTGACGACCTTTTTCTTGGCGGCGACCGGCTTGGCGCCGGCGGCCTTGGCGACCTTTTTGACAGCCTTTTTGGCAGGCGCCGCTTTCTTCGCGGGTTTCTTAGCCATGCGCTTTGGGATCCTGAGCGGTGAAAGGCAATCAGCTAGCTTCGGAAGAATGTAACCTATTGACAGGCCAATGTATAGCCGCCTTACGCACATGGCCCGGCCATCTCGCCGCATCGAGTCGCCGTGGCGACCTGGCCGGGCTCGTTCACGGCTCGTCAGCGACTTCGCGAGCTCAGAGAAATGCTGGGCGCCGAACCAGGATGGCTCGGCTCAATGCTAGAGCACCACGCCGATTTTTTTCGCCTGGGCGATCAGCGCCGGTTGAAAGTAGACGATCGGCCGGCGGCGATGGTCTAACGGCCGGCTCTTGTAGCGATTGCGGGCCCAAAGGAACGTGGCGTCGACCATCTTGCGCGGAAGCTTGCCCTGATTAACGCGGAGGACGACCAGTTCGAGGAAGGCGACGTCGGCTTTAGTTTTGGCCTTCAGGCCGACGCGGAGCTGATCGAGCAGCGTGACCTGCCGGCCGTCGCGGCCGCTTTCGGAACTCGCTTGAACGGGCGGCGTTGGCACGGGCGGTTGTTGGGCCTGAAGCCCCGATCCGGCGACGAGGCCGATCGCACCGGCGACTAGACACGTCCAACAGGTGGCGCGGCGACTGATGAGATTGGCATTCACTGGGAAGCGCTAAGCCGCAAGCGGCTTCTCCGTGGTTTGTCATAACGGCCGATTGCCGCGAGGGTCTTGTAGGGGGCGTTGGCGGCCCGGGCAAGGGCATTTTCGGGGCTGCGAATCGGCATAATCAGTCTTAAATCGCCGTTTGCCGCCGAACTCGGCCCGCAGCCCTTGACCGTCCTGGACATAAATCGCGCATAATGGGACATAGCTGCGGCTAGCCCCGACCAAGCTTGGTCGGGGCTAGCCGCCCCGTCGCGAGTTTCGACTACGCAAGAGGATTAAAGCCATGCTGGTCATCCCAGGCGCTGCCGGTCGCGATAATTGCGATCGCCCGTCCCGCATCAATCGCCGCGAGTTGCTGCGCGTCGGCGGTTCGTCGATCTTGGGCCTCTCGCTCGCGGAGCTTCTGGGTTTGCAGCGAGCCGGGGCGTCCTCGCCCCCGGCGGGCATCAGCGCCCCGCGGGGCTTCGGCGCCGCCAAGAGCGTGATCATGGTCTACCTCCAAGGCGGCCCTAGCCACCTCGACTTGTGGGACCCCAAAGAAAACCTGCCCGATAACATGCGCAGCGTCTTCAAGCCGGCCTCCACGGTGCTGCCGGGCGTGATGTTCACCGAGCTGCTGCCGAAGCTCGCCCAGGTGATCGACAAGACGACGCTGATTCGCTCGATCGGCTACGAGCCGGTGGGGCTGTTCAACCACACCGCCGCCATCTACCAGATGATGACCGGCTACACGACCGACAAGGTGAGCCCGTCAGGCCAGCTTGAGCCGCCCAACGCGAAGGACTTCCCGAATTTCGGCGCGCAGATCGTCAATCTCAAGCCGTCGACGGAGCCGATGCTGCCGTTCGTAATGTTGCCGCGGCCGCTGCAGGAGAGCAACGTCATCGGCAAGGGCGGCTCGGCCGGGTTCCTGGGCAAGGGGTTCGATCCGTACACGCTGTATCCCGGCGGGGACGATCTCGATTTGCAGAAGCTCGATCGCATCAGCGTGAGCGATCTCGAACTGCGGGCCGAAATCCCCGCGTCGCGGCTGGTGCGGCGCGCTCGGCTGCGCGATGCGATCAGCCAGGGGATGCCGCAGCTTGAGAAGGCCGTCGCCGAATACAAGTTGGATGAAAACTACACTCGAGCGCTCGATTTGATCGTGTCGGGCCGCGCTCGCCAGGCGTTCGATTTGAGCCAGGAGTCCGATTCGCTCCGCGAAGCGTATGGCAAGAATGCGTTTGGGCAAAGCTGCTTGCTTGCGCGGCGGTTGATCGAGGCTGGCACACGGGTGGTCGAGGTGTTGTGGCCCAACGTGGCCAACGGGGCGAACCATTCGTTCGATATGCATGTGGACCTGAGCAAGCGGCTGCCGGCCGTGGCGGCGCCGATGATGGATGCGGGGCTCTCGATGCTCGTGAGCGATCTGGACC
Organism: Lacipirellula sp.; assembly: GCA_041750715.1. Taxonomy (GTDB): domain Bacteria; phylum Planctomycetota; class Planctomycetia; order Pirellulales; family Lacipirellulaceae; genus Lacipirellula. The sequence continues at coordinate 4,317 of JBGSYU010000479.1, read as the reverse complement.
AGCGCGGCATGCTGGACGAAACGCTGGTGGTGGCGGTCGGCGAATTCGGCCGCAGCCCGCAACGCGGTTTGAGCACCTCGGGCAACGCCAACAGCGACGATGGCCGCGACCACTGGCCGTACTGTTTTACGGGCCTAATGGCGGGCGGCGGCGTCAAGCGGGGCTACGTCCACGGCCGCAGCGACAAGACCGGCAGCGCCCCGGCGGACAACCCGGTGCATCCGACCGAGATTTTGGCGACGGTCTACCACGCCCTGGGCATCGAGCCGCACACGATCGTGTACAACCACCTCAAGCAGCCGCGGGAGTTGGTCAAGGGTCAGGCGGTGACGGCGCTGTTCGCCTAAACTTCCGCAAAATACTTACCACGACGGCACGTCGGACACGACAAAAAAACCAAAGTCTTAAAATCGTCGTGTTCGTCGTGCCGCCGTGGCTCAAATTCTTCCAGCGGCACGCTTTTTGCGGCCGCAAAATTACCTCGCGGACGCTATTCCGCGAAGTAGAATTACGGTGTAATGTCCCGTCCCTCGCGGGAGGAAAGCTCACGAACGCGAGGGCGGCGAACCGATGAGAGTGTGCTGCGTAATCAACCTTCGGGGAGCGCAAGGTTCCCGGAGCTCACAAGCCAAGCTTCTGGTCAAGATTCCGTCGGGAGGACCAAATTAACGGATAGGCCCGCATCGGCCACATGGCAGCGCGCAGCGCTGTTCGAGGCGCGTCTTTCTTCCAGCGACTTCTTCCCAGTCGCAATCAGGCCGGAAGTTTGTTACACGAGAAGGTCGCGATCAGGCGTAAGCCGGTCGCGGCCTTTTTTTGTGCGCTATTCGGGCCGCGTTGCGGGATGGTAGCCGCGGGCTAACAGCCCGCCGGTGAAGTGGAAAGCGAGTCCGCGCTTCACCGGCGACCTATTAGGTCGCGGCTATTTTCGCGTTGCTAGCTTTCGACGAAGGTTGACCTTGTACCCGCCCGTCGGCGCCAGCTACAGTCCGCAGGCTTGGATGCCGAGCTTATCAACGGCGGCATTGCGCGCCCTACCCAAGGAAGTGACGTGATGGAAGGTTTCGACGCGGCCCAAGGAGTCGTGCTGAACGATTCGGCCCGGCAGCTCGTCAACGACGTGCTGGTGTGGATCGGTTTCGGCACGGTCATCGGCCTGTTGGCCAAGGGGATCATGCCGGGGCGCGATCCGGGCGGGGCGATCGCCACCGTGCTGATGGGCGTGGGCGGCACGATCCTCGGCTGCGGCGTCGTCAGCTACTTCAACGAGGGACAGCGCGTCATCCCCGTGAGCCCGATGGGCATGCTGGTGGGCATCGCGGGGACGCTGCTCATCCTCTTCTTTTACAAGCTGCTGGGCGGCTATTACTTTCTCGAAGGCGAGTACGTCACGCGGAACCACCGCACGCGGAAAGGTTACGGCCGGCGGCGGAAGCTCGACGCGGCGACGTATGAGGACTGAGAGGATCGAGGTCAGAGGTCGGAGGTCAGGGATACGATCTACTTCCGACCTCCGACCTCCGACCTCTGACCTCTCCGCACCCAAGTGACAGCCGGCAGGCTGCGGGCTCTGGCTCAGGACACCGAAGCCGCGGACCGAGCACTGCCGGCCGTCGTAGCGGGCAGTGAGCAGTGGGCAGTGAATGCCGCGAATTGCGCTCCCCTCTTTTTTCACTGCCTACCGCCTACTGCCCACACTTCACTGGTCGTACACTAACTTGGCCGGCGGCACCTTGCCGGCGATCCGAGCAAAGGCTTGCAACAGACCAGCTTCCTGGTACGCGACCCCCTCGCCCGGCACGTTGATGAACACGCCGCCGCTGGCGAAGGCGATGGCTTCCATCAGATTCCGATCGGCGTCGTTGCCGACGCCTAGGGTGTGAATGACCACTCCTTTCTTAATCGCTTTGGTGGCTTCGACGAAGGCGTAACGCTTGTTATTGTCGGTCGTGCTGTAGTTGGCACTTCCATTGCCGTCGTAGTCGGTCCAGTCCGACCACTTGAAGCCCGCTGGCATCGTCCAACCGGAGGGACGCTGGTTGGTCATGCCGTCGGTCATTACGAGAATCGTCGGCTGGGCGCCCACGCGGGCGTGGCCCTGGTTGGTCGTGCCATCCGGTCCAAGAAGCAACTCGCGGGCCTTCTTGATACCATCGCCCATCGCGGTCCAGCCGTTGTACTCGCCGGCCTGATGCCGCAGTTGCATCGTGTTGATGGTGTCGTAGTCGTAGGTGATGGGATTGGAAGAAATGTCGATGCTCACCTCTCCGTCGTTGTGGGTCTTCTGTTGAACGGCCCACTCGCCGTACGCCACGAGACCCACTTCATCGCCGAAGTCGAGATCGTTGAGAAACTCCAGGAACAACGTGTTTCCGCCTTTGACCGCGTGATACGGATAGTGCGGAGTGCGCCACAAGTCTTCCGACTGGCTCGTATCGTAGCGATTCTGCTGGAGGTAGCTTGCGAATGTACGGTAGCCGTACTTTTTGCCGTAGGGGCCGCTGAGGTTCTTCACATAGTCGATGTAACCGTTCCAGAGCGAGTCGCTCGTGGAGTTGCCAGGCTTGTTCTTCGGCGTGCCGTCGCTATTGCGACCGGCTTGCGGGAAGGGATGCAGGCGGGCGCCGCCGGCGTCGTTCGCATTGAGGCCCAGCGTGCTGCGAATGGTGCTCGTGTTGGTTCCCGAAACATACGTGCCGGCGTTGGAATTAATCGAACCAAAGCCAGTGCTGGGAAATTTCGAGCGTGTGGTGCTGGGCCACTTGGGATCGGCCGTGCGGAGCGAGGTCCAGATGCCGTCGAGCAGTCCCTCGACTTCGCCAATGCTGAGCGTGGAATCGAGCGAGCTGTCGTCGTTCATCGACGCCGAGACGTCGATTACCACGACCACGTCGCGAGCTTCGACGAACGCGGTGGCCGAGGTTTGCAGCGGCACTTGCGAACGGCCGACGGCCCAGCCGAACGCCAGCGGCAGTTCGCCGTCGGCGGCGGTGACGTCGGGGTTGGTTTTGCGGGCCGTGACGCGCACGACATTGTACGGCGCAGATCCCCAGGTAATGGGCCAGTCGCCGCTGGCCGAGTTGTAGACGCGCTTGCCGAATTGCACGTCGGCGTTGGCGTCGACGAAGATTCCGTTGGCCTCGGCGATATTGGCCGCCATGGCGCGGGCGGCGGCGATCGACTCGGAAGAGGAGTTGATGACCGGAGCGCCGCTCTCCGAGCCCGCCTCGTAGATGGCCGCGGTGATTTCCTCGGCCGCGGCCAGAGCGGCGGCGTCGACCGCGTTCTGCATCCGCGTTTCGGTTAGCGCCATGCGGCTGGTGTCGACCGACAGGGCGACGAACGCAAACACCGCCACCAGGCAGAATCCGGTGACGACGACGATGACGCCGCGAGGCCGCCGGCCTTCGCGCCGACGACGCCGAGAGACGTACAGGTTTTCGAGTTGACGCTGGGGTTTCATGGCGTAAATCTCCGAACGCGAAGCAGGAGGGACCGCGAAAGCGGCATTGGGGAGGGCCTATGGGTTTATCGGGGCGCGACCGTTGCGAAAGGTGAGCACGGCGGCGAGGTCGTAATCGTCGGGTTTCCTTATGGATGCGTAGCAGACCTTCGAGTAAGGCACCTCGACCCGCACTTGAAACAGCTCGAGGGCGTTCTCCGGGTCATCGAGGTCGAAGTTTTCCGCTGGATTGCTCGCCTTGACGACCGAAACCGTGACGGCGGACGGGTCGATGTTGTTCGACGCCACATAGTTCTTGACGTCGGTGATGAGTTTTTGGTTAGCGGTCTGGTTCTGGAGCATCAATCCGCTGCGATCGAGGCCGGCGAAGCGGGCGCCTTCGCGGGCGGCCGCTTCGAGGACGTTTTGTACGCTGTAAAGCCGCGAAAGCTCGAGCATGCCGACGATCACCGCCAGCAGCAGCGGAGCGACGCAGGCGAACTCGACGGCGACGGCGCCGAGGCGATTCGGTGCCTCTCCCCTCTGGGGAGAGGTTAGGTGAGGGGGTTTCGATCGCGGCGTTGGCGTTGTCATTGGTTGATGAGAATTGTTGGCCATTGAAAATCCCTCCCCTGTTGTTGCGCAAGGACTACCGCCCTGCGCTCGGGCGACTTCGGGTCGCCCGTGCTCGGTTGGTCCCTCCCTTCTAGGGACGGGGATACCAGTCATTCGTGTCGCATGAAGCATTGGGCCTGAAGTCTCATGCCGGCCAAAAACGGCATCGGCAGCAGCGAAATATCGTTGTAGGCCACGCTCGCGCGGACCACGAACAAGGTGCGGTCGGCGGCGGAAGACAACTCGATAGCGGGCAAGGC
>JBGSYU010000478.1:0-2908 GCA_041750715.1 Lacipirellula sp. | reverse complement strand
GGTGTTTCGTGAGTTTCAGGTTCATCCGGAGTTTCATACGCTGGTCTGGGCGAACGGCGCAGACTTCGCGCCGGAGTTTCTGCACGACAACATCAAAGTGACGGCATAACCACCGGTTGCAGCGGACGGCGCCCCGCGCCGCCGCTGAACCGGCGTCGTTAGACCGCTGAACGAAGCAATCCAGAACCCAAAACTCTGATTGCCGAACGCCACTTCGCATGCGACCATCGGATATGCGATCGAGTCCCCTCGTCGAGCTGCTCAAGCTGCCGGCAACCGATCGGGCCGAGCTCGCGCTGGCGCTCTGGGACAGCCTCGCGGAAGGTGAGCGCGAGGGTGAACTTGCGCTCAGTGATGAACAGCGCGCGGACCTCGACCGTCGTTGGGCCGAGCACGTCGCCGATCCCGCGTCCGCGATTCCCTGGGCCGACGTGCGCGCGAAGTTACTGGCGTAAATGGCGGACCGGCAGGTTGTCTTTCGGCCTCAGGCCGCAGATGACGCGAGCGAAGTGCAGGCATGGTACGAATCACGCCGGGCCGGACTCGGGCACGAATTCGGCCTGGCGGTCGACGACCTCATCGGACGAGTCGCGACGAACCCCTTCATGTTCCACCGTGTTCACGGCGAGATTCGTCGCGCCGTATTGTCGCGGTTTCCGTACGCCGTCTACTTTCGGCCGGCGGGCGACCAGGTCGTGGTGCTGGCCATTCATGGCCGACAGCATCCGTCACGCTGGAAGACGCGTGTGTGAGGCGGCGACAGGGTGCCTTGTCGATCAACACGCGGTCTAACCACGGCTTGCAGCCGACGCCGGCCTGGTGAATCATGAGGCCGCCGCGGCTGAAGCCGGGGCGTTAGACCGATTACTACCCACGACACGACTGGGAGCATCTGGGTGAAAGTCGCAGCATACCAAGCGCCGCTCCTTTCGGCAGGGTCGTTCGAAGCCATCGATCTGATGCGGGAACAGGTCCGGCGCTGCGAGGCCGAAGGGATCGCCGTGCTTTGTTGCCCGGAGGCGATCCTCGGTGGCTTGGCCGACCACGCGCCGGATCCAGCGCTATGTGCCTTGCACGTCGCACACGACCTCCATGATGTCCTTCGGCCGCTATCGAGCGACACGGTCACGACGCTCGTCGGGTTCACCGAGCGCGGCGATCAGGGCCAACTCTTCAACTCGGCGGCTATCTTTCACCGAGGGGGCGTCACCGGCATATACCGGAAACAGTACCCCGCCATTCGACACTCGATCTATCAGGCCGGTACCGATTCGCCGGTATTCACGGTTGCAGGGGTGACATTCGGCGTGTTGGTCTGTAACGACTCCAATCATCCGAAGATCGGGCGACTCATGGCAACGCGGGGGGCGGCTGTGCTGTTTGTGCCGACCAACAACGCCCTCCCGCCCGACCGGGCGGATGTCGTCAGTCAGGTTCGCGGCGTTGACGTAGGGCTAGCCGTGACTCATGGCGTCCATGTGATCCGAGCTGACGTGGCAGGCAGAATCGACGGTCTCGTCTCTCATGGGTCATCGGCGATCGTCGCCCCCAACGGTCAAGTGCTCGTGGCCGCTACCTTGTGGGAAAGTCAATTGCTCGTGGCTACGCTCGCCTCACAATAATCGGTCTAACATCGGCTTGCAGCCGTCGGCGGCGGGCGTAACAATGAGCCGCCGCGGCTGAAGCCGCGCGTTATGCCGACGCAAGGAGAAACAGCATGAGGGCGTTCATCGCAGGTAGTACAGGAGCGATCGGCAGGTTCCTCGTGCCTCTTCTGATCGAGAATGGACACGAAGTAATCGCCCTCATCCGCAGTGCCGAGAAGGCACCGGCGCTCGAGGCGATGGGCGCGACAATCGCCTTGGCCGACCCACTCAACCCAAAAGAGCTGACAGCGGCCATTGTCAAGTCTGAGCCGGAGGTGATCATCCATCAGCTCACGGCACTTGCCCGCATCGGCAATCTCAAGAAATTCGACGAGGAATTTGCGCAGACCAACCGCTTCCGTACCGAGGCCACTGCCACCATGCTCGCGGCCGCAGAGGTGGTGGGAACGCGCCGTTTCATTGCGCAGAGCTTTTGCGGGTGGCCATTCGCGCGTGAAGGCGGGCCAACAAAAACCGAGGATGACCCGCTCGACCCGAACCCGCCGACCAGCTTCAGCAAGAGTTTGGCGGCGATCCGGTATCTCGAAGATACCGTCCGCAAGGCCACTGGCCTGCAGGGGCTGGCGCTTCGATATGGAAACTTCTACGGGCCGGGTACGGGGATCGCGAATGACGGCTCCATGGTCGAGCTCGTCCGCAAGCGCAAGATCCCGATTGTCGGGAACGGAGCGGGTATCTGGTCGTTCATCCACATCAAGGATGCCGCCCGCGCGACCGTGGCGGCGGTCACGCACGGCGCGCCTGGGGTCTACAACATCGTCGACGACGAGCCGGCTCCTGTTTCGAGCTGGCTGCCGGCACTTGCGGACGCTGTGGGCGCCAAGCGGCCCTACACGGTGCCGGCGTGGCTGGCCAAGTTTGCGATCGGTGATGGCGGCGTGTCGATGATGACCAGTATACGCGGCGGTTCTAACGGCAAGGCGAAGCGGGAGCTTGGCTGGCAACCGATCTATCCGAGCTGGCGACGCGGTTTCGTGGAAGGACTTGGTTAGCATCTTGCGCGACGGATGGACAACGAGCGGTCCGACCTACTTGGAAGCAGAACTGCGGCATAACAACCGGTTGCAGCGGACGGCGCTGCGCGCCGCCGCTGAACCGGAGCGTTAGCAAGAAGGCGACACGAATTACGAACTCGAACTCGAAGGGCATGGGCTCGGGCGACTCGACACGCCTGCGCGCGAGTGATCGGCTAGTGGCGATTCGCGGCGTCGTCGAATTCGGAGGCGTCGTGTTGGCCGACG
>JBGSYU010000477.1:0-4919 GCA_041750715.1 Lacipirellula sp. | reverse complement strand
TATGCGGGGGCGGTCGCTTGGCTTTACGAAAAACGCACGCTGGGAGTAGCACTGCTCGTCGTCGTCGCGGCGCTGGCACTGGGCGGCGCTCTGATGACCGTGGTGGAACCGATCAGCATGCGCGCCACGGCCCACGAAGCCGCGATCGGCGGTTTGCCCGCGGCGCTGCGCTACGTTCAAACGATCAGCTCGGGGCTGCTCTTGGGCTCGACGATGGCGGCCATGCTGCTGGGGCACTGGTACTTGAATGCGCCAGGAATGGAACTTGCGCCGCTGCGAAAGCTGCTGCTGGCAATGGCCGCGGCCACGCTTGTGCAGGCGATGGTGTGCGGCGTCGGTTTGAGTCTCGAGGTCGCGTCACAGCCGTTGTCGACGCAGGATTGGTTGTTCGTGCTGCTGCGGTGGAGCTTCGGGCTCGCCGGGGTGAGCGTGCTGATTTGGCTAGCGTGGCAGACGCTGGCCATTCCCAACACGCAAAGCGCAACCGGGATACTTTATGTGGCCGTGATGGGCGTGTTTGTGGGGGAAACCATGTCGCTGCTACTTTCTGCTGAGTCGGTGTACCCGGTATAATTGAAGTTTACCGAGGACTAACAGTCATCACGTCAAACGGTGTCCATGCACGTCACTTACGCCTGCCAGGCCTGCGATGCCGCCGTCCGTCACGAGTTCGACGAAACGACGGCGTCGATCGGGTGCCCTCAATGTCAGCAGCAGATTAATCTTGCCGTTGGGGCCGTCGAAGGTCGCCGCGTTCGCCGCTGCCTGGTTTGTCCCAGCCACGACCTTTACATGCGCAAGGATTTCCCGCAGCGCGTGGGAGTGTTGCTGGTGGCCATCGGAATCATCGGCAGCTCGATCGCCTGGTATTACGCCAACCTCGGATGGACGTTTGGAATTTTGTTTGCGACGGCGCTCGCCGACCTACTGCTGTTTTCGCTCGTCGGCGACGCGCTGATGTGTTACCGGTGCGGCGCGCAGTACCGCGGCGTGGCCGAGATGGAGTCGCACGGACCGTTCAATTTGGAAACGCACGAAAAGTATCGCCAGTTGACGGCGCGAATGGGGCCGGCAGTTGCCGTTGTTAATCCCGCGAAAGTTGCTGAGTAACGCGAGCTCGACGCCCCGCGACCAGGATTGGTCGCGGCTAATTGCCCACTGCCCAACGCCCACTGCGTATCGCTAATGGACGCCGAACAGCTTCGCATTGAAGAAGACCTGCGCGGCCAAATCGGCGGCGACGTGCATTGCGACGATCTGTTCGTCCACATGTACTCCAGCGACGCGAGCATCTTCGAGATCCCGCCCTTGGGAGTGGTGCGCCCGCGAACGCGAGACGACGTGGTCGCCGTCGTTCGCTACGCGGCCGACCGCGGTATCGCGGTGCATCCCCGCGGCGCGGGAACTGGGCTGGCGGGCGATTCATTGGGCCGCGGTCTGGTCATCGACTTTTCGAAGTACCTCCGCCGCATCCTCTCCGTCGGCGAAGACGTCGTCACCGTGCAACCGGGAGTCGTCCTCTCGCAGTTGAACGATCGGCTGCGGAAGGAGGGTCGCGCGTTCGGGCCGGATCCCGCCGGCATCGAGGTGACGACGATCGGCAGCGTCGTGGCGCTCGATGCTTCGGGAAGTCGTTGGCCCGCGTATGGATCGACGCATCGGCATGTGCGCGAGTTGGAAGTCGTGCTCGCCGACGGGCAGGTTGCCCGCCTGTCGCAACACGCGCCCGATGCGACTGCCGATGCTCAAATCAACCCGGCGGCGTATCTGGCCGCCGGCGTCGCGGAAATCGTCGAACGCCACCGGGAAACCATCGACGAGCGCCGCACGCGAAGCCTGGTAGACCGCAGCGGATACGCGCTGCACGACGCTTGCGCCGGCGACCAAATAAACCTGGCGCGCCTGATTACCGGAAGCGAGGGAACGCTCGCCATTGTGACGGAGGCGACGCTCGCAACCGTGCCGCTGCCCGGGCACGTCGGCAGCATGCTGCTCTTCTTTATTTCCTTGGACGCCGCCGCACACGCCGCGGTCGAATTGTCCGCTCAGCCCATTCGCGCATGCGATCTCATGGATCGCCGCCATCTCAGCCTCGCACGGGAAACCGACCCCCGTTACGAGTTTCTCATTCCTTCGGAAGCCGAGGCTGTTCTGCTGGTTGAGTGCGAAGGTGAATCTATCGACGAGGTTCGCCAGTTACTCCGTGGCATCGAAAGTTTGTTGACGGACGACCGCAAGCTGGCTTCCGGATCGCATCTGGCCGTCGACCCTTACGACCAGCAACTGCTGTGGAATCTCGCGCGGCGCTATGTGCCGACGCTCTATCGGCTCCGCGGGTCGTCGCGGCCCGTGCCTTACGTCGAGGACGTTGCCGTTCATCCGACGGCGTTGCCGGAGCTGCTGCATCGCGTCCACGAATCGCTCCGGCGGCTACAGATTACCGCGTCCATCTTCGGCCATGCGGCGCATGGCGAGGTTCACATCCGACCGTTTATCGACTTGGCCAACCCGGACGAAGTATCGAAGCTTCGCGACCTGGCCGCCGAACTTTACGGACATGTCTGGGAATTCGGCGGTACGATCAGCGGCGAACATGCCGAGGGACACAGCCGTACGCCCTACATGGCGGGCCAACACGGCCCGCTCATGGCGGCCTTCCTGGACGTGAAGCGATTGTTCGATCCCCGCGGACTGCTCAACCCGGGGAAAAAAGTTCCCGCGGAAACCGTCGCCACCGAGGCGCCCTTACGGCGAATCACCTACTCCCCGGCAGACCAGGTCGATGCGAAGGACGCCGATCTTGCTGCGATTTCTTCCACGTCGTTCACGCCGACGCAGCTCATTCCGCTGCAACTCGACTGGCGGCCGGAGGAAATGACGTACGCCGCACGCATGTGCAACGGCTGCGGCGCCTGCCGAACGCAGAGCGAAGAGGCGCGCATGTGCCCGACGTTTCGGCCATCGCCGCGCGAGGAGGCGTCGCCGCGATCGAAGGCGAATCTTGCGCGCGGCATTCTGACCGGGACGCTGCCCGCGGGAACCGTCGTCGACGATGCGTTCAAAGAAGTTTGCGACCTCTGCGTCCACTGTCACATGTGCCGGCTGGAGTGCCCCGCCAACGTCGACATTCCGAAACTCATGGCCGAAGCCAAAGGCGCGTACGTCGCGACGAACGGCTTGCGACTGCACGACTGGTTCGTCACGCGCATCGACAAGCTATGCAACTACGCCTCGCGCACGCCCCGACTGGCGAACTGGGCGATTTCCAATCGCTCGGCGCGATGGGTGCTGGAACGCACGCTCGGCATCGCGCAGGGGCGAAAGCTACCTCGTTTCAGCAAGCGATCGTTCATGCAGTCGACGACGCAGCGCCGGCTCAGCCGCCCCATACGCGGCGGCGGCGAAAAAGCGCTGCTGTTCGTCGACACGTTCGCCAACTACTGCGATACGCAGCTCCCCCACGCGCTGGTTTCCGTGCTGGAGCATAACGGAATCTCCGTCTACGTGCCCCAGCGGCAGCTCGAGGCCGGCATGCCGATGATCTCGCAGGGCTTGCTCGGACCCGCGCGGCGAATCGCCGAGCGCAACGTCGCGCTGCTCGCCGAGGCGATTCGTCAGGGTTACACGATCATTTCGACCGAACCTTCGGCAGTGCTCGCGCTCAAGCGAGAGTATTTGAATCTCCTAGGCGATGACTCCGACGCGCAACTCGTTTCGGAACGCGCGATGGAGGCTTGCGAGTATTTGTGGCGCTGGCATCAGAAAGGCCGACTGCAGCTCGATCTCAAGCCGCTAGATATGACCGTTGGCTATCACGCGCCGTGCCACATGAAGGCGCTCGAAGTCGGGACGCCCAGCGTCAACCTCATGGGCCTTATCCCGGGGCTGCGCGTTCGTCAGGTGGAAAAAGGATGCAGCGGCGCCGCGGGATTGTACGGGTTTCAGCGGAAGAATTATCGCATGAGTCTTCGCATCGGGCTGCCGCTCATCACCGAACTGCGGTCCGCCGGATTTCAGGCCGGCGTCACCGAATGCAGCACCTGCCGCATTCAAATGGAGCAGGGATCGGCCATGCCGACGATTCACCCGATCAAACTGCTCGCGTTGTCCTACGGACTAATGCCCGAGCTGCGGCAGCTCATGAATAGTCCCAGCGAAGCGCTGGTAGTAAGATGAAGTTGGCCATAAGACTGTTTGCCGCGGCGCGGGACCTGGCGGGCAGCGGCGCGGTCTTCGTCGAGTTGCCGTCGGACGCGAATGTGGGCGGGCTTCGCGTGGCGCTGGCCGCGCAGCATCCGCAGTTGGCGCCGCTGGCGTCTCGCTCGCTGGTGGCGGTGAATGCTGAATACGCCCAGGACACGACGCCGGTGGCGGACGGCGACGAGCTCGCCTTGATTCCTCCGGTCAGCGGCGGGTAATAATCATTTAGCCCCCGGTCACTGACCGAGGGCTAACTATCATGATCGAACTCACGACACACCCCATCGAAGCCCAAGCTCTACTCGCCCGCGCCCAACAGCCCGAGGCGGGCGCCGTGGTGCTGTTCCTTGGCACGACGCGAAAATACACGGGCGATCGCGAAACGGTGGAGTTGCAATACGAAGCGTATCGCGGCATGGCGGAGCGCGAGCTGAAGAAGCTGGAGGCGGAGGCGCGCCGCCGATGGAAGCTGGTCGAATGCGCAATCGTCCACCGCTTGGGAATCGTGCCGCTGGCGGAAGCGAGCGTCGCGATCGCCGTGAGCAGTGCGCACCGCGACGCGGCGTTCGAGGCGGGGCGGTGGCTGATTGATACGCTGAAAGACTCCGTGCCGATTTGGAAGCAGGAACGCTGGGCGGATGGCGAAGTGGAGTGGGTGCATCCCAGCGAAAGGGGTCGGGAGTCATTTGCGACTGGGGAACTTGTCTTGCCGGCGGTCT
>JBGSYU010000476.1:0-12387 GCA_041750715.1 Lacipirellula sp. | reverse complement strand
ATGCTGGGGTCGATGGTCGCTCCGAAGCACACCCAATCCCTGAAGTATTATCAGGAGAATAAGCCGGTCATTGACTGGGAAGTCATGCTCGTGCTCGGCGCCATCCTTGGCGCATTCCTCGCCGCCTGGCAGGGAGGTGAGTTGACGGGAGAATGGCTTCCGGCGATGTGGGAGGCTCGTTTTGGCGAGGGAAGCTTTGCTCTTCGGTGGGTCGCGGCGATTGCGGGAGGGGTGCTAATGGCGTTCGGCTCCCGGCTCGCAGGGGGTTGCACTAGCGGTCATGGCATCAGCGGCACGATGCAATTGTCGGTGGGTTCCTGGATCACAGTCATTTGCTTTTTTATTGCCGGTATTGGAACAGCGATGCTGATGTTTCGCGTGTGAATTGTTACTCGCAAGCAAGCGACTGAGGATACCCTGAAATGAGCACACCAAAAAAACCAAAGCAGTTGGCCTTGGGATTACTATTCGGCATCGCTTTCGGCTTCCTGCTTCAAAAGGGCGGGGTCGCAAAGTATCATGTGCTGCTTGGCGTGCTCCTTCTGGAAGACTTCACCGTAATCAAAGTTATGCTCTCGGCAATTGTCGTCGGCATGCTTGGCATATTTGCCCTCCACCGCATGGGCCTCGTCGAACTTCACATCAAGCCGACTCGATACGCGGCAAATATCATCGGTGGCTTACTCTTCGGCGTCGGCTTTGCGCTCATCGGCTACTGCCCCGGCACTGGAGCCGCGGCGCTCGGACAAGGAAACTACGACGCTATTGCCGGAATCATTGGGCTATTGGCAGGGTCATATATCTATGCGGAGGCATCGGCAAAACTCGGCGAAACCGTAGAAAAATGGGGCGACCGGGGAAAAATGACGCTTCCGCAAATGCTTCATGTGCCAACAAGCGGCTTCATTCTAGTTTTCGCGCCGATATTGATTCTCGCGTTGGCGGCGATCGAGCGCCTCGTTCCGGGTAGATGATCGATGCGCGACAAACCGGTGGAATACGTCCTTGGCCGTCGTGGTACGCCTGAACCGCCAAGGCCGATTGCCGCAAGTTGTTCTGACAGACCACTCGACGAGCCGATTCCCGCGCCTGTTGAATTGCTGGCAGCAGCACTGCTAACAAAGTCGCCAAAATGGCCACGACAACCATCAGCTCGATAAGCGATAACGCGTGTCGCTGGCATTTCATGGATGCGACTTCCGCAAAGTGACAGGATCTGATTGAACGGCAACGGCGAAAGTCCAACGCGAGCATCGCTTACCTGTCGTCCGGCAACACTCGCCCGTCCTTGACAATGGCCACGCGAAGAACGGCTCCAGGCAATATGCCGGCATCGCCCAGACTTGCGAATCTTGATTTTGGCGGTATGACTTCCCCGCGCTGATTTTCGAGCACCCACTTCGTTCCATACGACCCAGCCGCTACGTATTGGTTCATCACGAGTGATTCGAAGGCGTCGACGACCTCGCCGAATGACTCATATTGATTAAGCGGCAAGAGGTAGTTGCATGGTCCCGGCGAAAACGCCCGCTGTTCCAAGACGACTTGCCCGTCCAGTGCAGCGCGAAGCGGTCTGACCTCGCGTTCCAATTCGTCGATTTGGGATTCGAGCATCCACGCGATCGCACAAAAACCGATGATGTTGAGAAATGCGAATGCCGGCGCGCTCGCGAGCCAATGGAAGACGCGACGAACCCAGGCGTAGCCCGGATTAATCTTCTCGAATTCGCGACCGACCGCCGCCGCGGCGCCAAGACGACCCGCTGCCACGCAAAATGCTTCCTCCTCGATCAGGCCCTTCGACGCCAGTTCGAGAATCGAATCGCGTAAATGAACTTCGAGCTCGTCCACGTCGGCGCCGCGAACGGAGTCGAGTTGCGCAAACCGGCGTTTCCAATCTTCTATTGCATGCTCTAACTCGAACATGACTGAGCTCCCCAGAGGCGCGTCAGTGTCTTATGCACGCAGACCCATTGCTCTCGATCGACTTTCAGGGACCGCTTACCGGTCGGCGTAAGACGATAGTATTTACGGCGTCGACCGCCATCGGCTTGTTTCCAATTTGATCGAATCAACCCTTCTCGCTCGAGTCGGTGCAGGACGGGGTACAGCATTCCCTCGCTCCATTCGACTTCGCCGCCGGAAGCCTCTCGAACACGCTGAATAATCGAGTACCCATAATCCTCCCCTCGCGTCAAAATCGACAACACCAACGGACGGGAAGACGCCGCAGCCAATTCCTTCGAAATCATTGTAGACTCCACATACCTAACAGACTTAGGTACGATACCTAAAGCAGCTATGTATGTCAATCGCGGACGGAATGCTGGCGAGTGCCTGAAATCGCAGTTCGCGGCCAATTCCGCACGGTTCTGGTGTGCCGGAGACGTTCGCAGCTGCGTCAGCTTCTCGAAGACAGTGTGATCCCTGCCTTATGGCGTCTCGTGCTGGCCGCTCTCGCGACAAAGGAGGGCGCGTAATGTGTCATAAAACCGGTAGTTGCTCCTTACCGACGTCGCCCCGACCGACGCACTCTAGGCGGCACCAGGCGGAACAGTATCTGGCGCCTTGAAGTCGCCGTCAGGGCGCCAATCGCTAGAATTCTCTGCCATCCCAATTGCGCCAAGCAGTTTTTACCTAAGCGTTTATGGCTGGGGGTGTAAATCGGCCGACCATGAACTAGGATGCGGCGCCCGTCGCCGCTCGCTCTCAGGCCCTCGATTCCCGTCCTCCGGATGCCCGCCCCGTGTCCGCTGCCGCGTCATCTCGCCCCGCCAGTCGCCGTGCGTGGATCGTTTCGCCGGCGTGGGACCTCGTCTACCTGGTGTTGACGCCGCTGCTGATCGTGCCGGTCGTGCTGGTGGCCGCGCGGCGGTGGCTCCAACCCGAGCAAATCTACCTCGCGGTAATCGCGTTCGCCTCACTGGGGCACCATCTACCGGGCTTCATGCGGGCCTACGGCGACCGCGAGTTGTTCGCGCGTTACAAGTGGCGATTCCTGTTGGCGCCGCCGCTGATCTTTGCGCTAGCCCTGGTGTTCACGCCGCCGCGCGGGATGGCGTCGGCGCTTGGCCTGCCGTGGAACCACCTCCACGGCCTTGAGATGATCCTGCTGGTGTGGGGAACCTGGCACGGGTTGATGCAAACCTACGGGTTCATGCGAATCTATGACATTCGCTGCGGTGAGAATGATCGAACCACCGCGCGCCTCGACCACGCTTTGTGCGTCGCCATGTTCGTCGCCGGCGTCTTCTTCAGCGATACCCGCATGTTCGGCGTGGCGAGCGCCATGTGGCAATGCGGGCTGCCGTTGTTTGGGCCGAAGACGCTGGCCGCGATGCGCTGGGTCGTCGGCGGCGCAAGCGCGATCGTAGCCGTCCTTTACGCCGTAAACCTGTGGAATCGCCGACGCTGCGGCATGCCCGTCAACGGCGTCAAGTTGCTGCTTGCGGCGTCTACCGGCTGGTTCTACTGGTACTGCGGCCGGCTCTCGACCAACGTGCTAATTGGCATCGCGATGTTCGAGATCTACCACGCCGTCCAGTACAACGCGATCGTGTGGATCTACAACCGGCGGCTGTTCGAGCGTGCCGGTGAGCGGTTCGGTCCGCTGGGGTTCATGTTCCGCGACCGCGCGACGATGCTGGGCGTTTATCTCGCCGCGATTGCGGCCTACAGCTCGATCAGGTTTTTTACGGCGCAGCCCGGCGATCACCTGTTCGGCGGCGATCTCTACGACGCCCGCCAGGGGTTGATCGCGTTGTTCGTCACTTCGTCGATTCTGCACTTCTACTACGACGGATTCATTTGGAAGGTCAGCGACCGCACAACTCGCGAGAATTTAACGGAGGAGGCGGCCACGCTGCCGGCGGTCGATCGGCTGGCTCCGCATACAGTTCACGCACTCAAGTGGACCGTGTTGATCTCGATCGCCGTGGTGCTGATCGCGGCGGAACATCGCTACCAAGTCGCCGACGCCGAGGGGCGACCGTTGGCCGACCGGCAGATGCTAACGGCGCTTGCCGAATTGACGCCCAGCGTGCCGGAGGCGAAGAAGATCGCCCGGCAAGTGGCCGCTCATGACGCTGAGGATCGTTACCTAGATGGACTTGAGTTTCTGAAGCGCGGAGATGCGACGTCCGCGATCGAACCTCTTCGTGACGCCGTGAAGCTCGACCCGGGCTATTTCCAGGCTCACCTTCAACTGGGCGACGCGCTGCTCGCCGCGGGGAAGCCCGCGGCCGCGATCAACGCCTTCGAGCAAGCTGTCGCTCTCCGCCCCGAGGTAGCCGACGCCCGCATCGGGCTCGCCGACGCCCAGATTAAAGCCGGCCGCCTCGCCGCCGCCGAAGCCACGCTACGGACCGGGCTGGCGAGCCAGCCCAATTCGCCGGAGCTAAATTACACTTTGGGTCTTTTCCTCGATCAGTCCAGTCGATCCGAAGAGGCCGTCGAATTGCTCCGCCGCGCTGCGGAATTGGGGCTGTCGCCCAGGTCGCAGGGACACGCCGTGCCGTAACCGTTTTCTTTCCCAGTTCAACCAAGATCGGACGGGATCGTTAAGCGTTCCCGAGGCGTTCACTTGGCATCAGGCGCGTTTCGCGGTCTCGGCCTTCATGAACGCCAGCGCATCGCGCGCCAGTTGTTCTTCGCTCTGATACATCCGCCGCCAGATTTTCGTTGCCGCGGCGATGCTGGGCAGCGCCAGGCCAAACGCCTCGACGACCATCCAGCCGTCGTAGCCGCTGGCGGCCAGCGCGTCGAAATTCTCCGCCCAGCGGACGTTGCCCTGCCCCGGCGTGCTGCGGTCGTTCTCTGAAATATGCACATGCCCCAGGTGCGGCGCGGCCGTGCGAATCGCGTCGCCGATGTTCTTTTCTTCGATATTGGCGTGGAACGTGTCGTACATCATCCGGCAGCGCGGATGATTCACTTCGGCGACGAATCTTGCGGCGTCGGCGGCGCAGTTTAGGAAATAGCACTCGAACCGGTTGAGCGCCTCGACCGCGAGCGTCACGCCCGTTTTTTCCGCATGCTCGGCCATCTGCCGCATGCCGTCGACGCCCCACTTCCATTCGTCCGCCGTCGGCCCGGCGCCGCTGAAGTGACCCAGCGCGGAGTGGTAAGGCCCGCACACGGTCTCGGCGCCTAGGGACAAGCAGCAGTCCAGCGCCTTCTTGTTCGCCGCCACGCCCGCCGCCCGCACGGCGGCGTCGGGACTGATCGGGTTGTCGGCCTCCGTCCGCACGGTTACGGCGGTCCGCCGAAGGCCCAGACTATCGAGCCGCTTGCCCCAATCGGCGTAAAACTTCTCATCGAGCTCGAACATCGGCACTTCGACGCCGTCGTAGCCCATCGACTTGAGCCGCTCCAGCACCGGCATGATCGATTCGTCCAGGTGACCGGTCCACAACAGCAGATTCATGCCGAACTTCATGAGAGTTCTCCCACAGCGCGATGGCAATCCCCGACGGCGCCGAGGAATTGAAAAGGACCTGCCGCCAGCGGCGTCCCCTACCTTAAGGCATGTTCGTCTGGACGGCAAATGGTCCAGCCGACTCGGCTAGGCTCTCGCTACTCATCATCGGAAGCGCCGCCAATGCGATCCTTGCCGACCCATTTTCGCAAGACCTCAGGAACCATAATTGAACCGTCCGGTTGCTGGCCGTTTTCCAGAATGGCGATCAGCGCCCTGCTAATGGCGACGGCGGTGCCATTGAGCGTGTGGACGAAGTTCGTCCCCTTTTCGCCTTTGGACTTGTAGCGAATGTTAAGCCGCCGCGCCTGGTAGTCGGTGCAATTGCTGGCGCTGGTGACTTCACCATATTCGCCGCCTTCGCCGCGGCCGGGCATCCAGGCTTCTAGGTCGTACTTGCGATACGCCGGGCCGCCGAGGTCTCCGGAGGCGATGTCCAACACGCGGTAGGGAATCCCCAGGCCGTCGAAAATTCGGCATTCCAGTTCGCGCAAGTAGTCGTGCATTTGGTCGCTCTGCTCCGGGAGCGTAAACGCGAACATTTCCACTTTCGTGAATTGGTGTACGCGGTACAAGCCGCGGGAGGCCCGCCCCGCGGCCCCGGCTTCGGTGCGGAAACAGTGGCTAATGCCGCACAGCTTCAGCGGTAGGTCCTCGGCTTCAATCACCTGCCCGGCATACAGGCCGCCCAACGTGATTTCCGCGGTGGCGACCAAATTCAAATCGAAGTTTTCAACCGAGTAGATTTGCGTTTCCGGCCCGCGCGGGATGTACCCGACGCCGGCCAGGATTTCACTCCGCGCCAGGTCCGGCGTCACCATGAGAGTGAAACCTTCCTTCAGCAGTACTTCGACCGCGTACATCTGAAGCGCGAGCTCGAGCATCGCGCCTTCGTTACGCAGGAAATAGAACCCGTGGCCCGCGATACGCGCCCCGCCTTCGAAGTCGATCAAATCGTGCTGCTCGCCAAGTTGCACATGGTCCAGCACCGGGAAACTCATGGGCGTGACTTGCGATGCTCCTTTCCTCACCTCCCGGCTGACATCCTCGGCGCCCCGCGGCGAATCGGCATGCGTCATATTCGGCAGACTGCGATAAATGGCGCCCGCTTCGGCGTCGATACGGTCGTGATCCGCCTGCTTCGCCTCTTTGTCCTCCCGCAGCCGACGCCCCTCCTCCTTGCGGCCCTCGCGCTCCGCCTCGTCCTTCGCCTGGCCGATCGACTTGCTCACGACGTTGGCCTGCCGCGAAAGTTCTTCGATCTCTTGCTGTAGGGAGCGACACTGCGTCTCGAGCGTCACGTAGCGGCCCACGTCGGCCCGCATGCCGCGCTCATCGCAGTTCCGCTGAACCAGATCGGGGTTCTCAAGAATAAACCGCTTGTCGAGCATGCTGAGTGCTTTCGTTGAACCGCCAAGGACGCCAAGGTCGCCAAGGAAGAAATTGTTGCTTTCCCTTGGCGACCTTGGCGTCCTTGGCGGTTAATTGATGTCTTTGATAGTTGCAAGTTCTTGCCAGAGCGCTGCGCTGGCGCGAATGCCGCGGTGGTAGTCGGAGAGCGAGAATTTTTCGTTGGGGCTGTGGGGATTGTCGTCGTTCTGACCCCAACCCAGCAACAGCACGTCAGCGTTGAGCACATCGGCGAACATGTTAACGATGGGAATTGAACCACCCTCGCGGATAAACACGGGACGCCGTCCAAATCCCGTTTCGATCGCCGCCGCCGCCGCCTGCATGTAGGGGCTGTCGATCGGCATCACCACGCCAGGGGCGCCGTGATGCTCGAGCAACTCCATCCGTATCCCCGCGGGCAGCAATTCCTCTAGCCGCCGGCGCAAGCCCGCGGCTACCTTTTTCGGATCTTGATTCGGCACAAGTCGGCAACTCAATTTCGCACTGGCCCGCGCCGACAGCACAGTCTTCGCCCCGGCGCCCTGATAGCCGCTCGTCAGCCCATTGATATCCAGCGTCGGCCGCGCCCAGCGACGCTCCAGCGTGCTAAAGCCCGCCTCGCCGGCAAGCGTCTCGACGCCAAGCTGCTGCTTAAACGCCGTCTCGTCGAACGGCAGCGCCGCGAACTCGGCCCGTTCGCGATCAGTCAGCGGTTGCACGTCGTCGTAAAACCCAGGAATCGTCACGCGGCTGTCGGCGTCAACCAGGGCGCCCAGCATCTTCGTTAGGGCGTTCGCCGGGTTCGTCACGGCGCCGCCGAAGACGCCAGAATGCAGATCCTGCTTCGGCCCAGTCAGCCGTAGTTCGAAATAGGCAATGCCGCGCAGCCCGTAAGTAATCGCCGGCACGCCGGATGCGAATTGGCTGGAGTCGCTGATCACCACGCAATCGCACGCGAGCCGTTGGGCATTGGCGTTTATGAACGATTCCAGGTGCTGGCTGCCGACCTCTTCTTCACCTTCGATCAGCATCTTCACCTGCAAGGGCAGCTTGCCTGCCGCGGCGAGCCAGGACTCGACGCTCTTCACATGCGTGAGCATCTGCCCCTTGTCATCGGTCGCCCCGCGAGCGAATACCTTACCATCGCGAATCGTCGGCTCGAACGGCGGCGTTATCCATTCGTCCAGCGGATCGGGCGGCTGCACGTCGTAGTGTCCGTAAACCAACGCCACCGGCGCTCCCGGCACGGGCGGCGATTCTGCGTAAATGATCGGATGACCGTCCGTCTCGATCAACTCCGCCGAGAGCCCGATGCATTCAAGATGATCGCGGATCCACGCCGCGGCCAGGCGCACATCGCCGGCGAACGCCGGATCGGCGCTAACGCTCGCGATTCGCAGCAATTCCAAGAGATCGGCCTCGAACTGCTGCCGTCGGCCGTCGATGTGAGCGAGTACGTTTTGCAAGCAATTAATCCGCCGTGCTGCACGATGGACCGTTTGGCCCCGAGTGAAGCAACCAATATAATGCCCCTTCTCCCCCTGCACCACGCCCAGCGATCGGCCAACCTAAGTACGGAGGCGCCAGGCCATGCCCCTATTTCCCGATGACGCAGGTGACGAAACGGTGGTCGTCGTTACCCCGAAGCGCCAGCGAACGCCGCTGCGGCAGGACCAGCGTCAACCGCGCTACAACGTGATTCTCTGGGACAGCGACGGCCACACCTTCGACTACGTCGAAAAGATGCTCCGCGAGCTGTTCGGCCACCAGAAGGAAGAGTGCCAAAAGATTGCCAAGAACGTCGACGCCGACGGCAAGGCGGTCGTCCTTACGACGACCAAAGAACACGCCGAGTTGAAGCGCGACCAGATTCACGTCTTCGGCAAGGACAATCTCGAAGGCAGCAAAGGTTCGATGTGGAGCACCATCGAGGCGGTGGGGTAAGCAATGAAGTTAAAAACCGTAACGCTCGGCTGCAAGGTCAATCAGTACGAAACTGAGTACGTCCGCGAAGGGCTACTTAATATCGGCTACACGGATGCGCTCGACCACGATTCGGCTGACCTCTGCATCGTTAATACCTGCACGGTGACGGCCGAGGGAGACTCGAAAAGCCGGCAAGTGATTCGCCGACTGGCGCGTGAGAATCCGGCGTCGAAGATCGTGGTTATGGGCTGCTACGCGACGCGCGCCGCCGGCGAAGTCGCCAGCTTGCCAAACGTCACCGAAGTCGTCACCGACAAGCGTGAACTTCCCGACCTGCTCGGCCGCTTCGGCGTTACCGATGCGCCGACTGGCATCAGTGGTTTCGGTCGCCGTCACCGCGCCTACGTGAAGGTGCAAGACGGCTGCATGCTGCGATGCAGCTTCTGCATCATCCCCTATGTTCGTCCGCAACTCGCCAGTCGACCGATCGAGCACATTCTCGATGAAGTTCGCCGATTGGTCGACCGCGGCTTTCGCGAGGTGGTCCTGACCGGAATTCACCTCGGCCACTACGGCGTCGAATGGAATCGCGACACGTCGAAGGACCATTGGACGCGGCTCTCGCATCTGGTTCGCCGCATCGCTGAACTGCCCGGCGAATTCCGCGTGCGACTGTCGAGCATCGAAGCCACCGAAGTCACACGCGAGCTGATCGACGTGATGTCCGACCGCCCCGAGAAAGTTTGTCCGCACCTGCACATTTCGATGCAGTCGGGCAGCGACGGCGTGCTACGCCGTATGCGCCGCCGCTGGGGCGCCCGGCGGTTCGTCGACCGCTGCGAGCTGCTGAAGGAACGTCTCGATCGCCCGGCGATCACTACCGACGTCATCGTCGGCTTCCCCGGCGAAACCGACGCCGAGTTCGCCGAGACCGTCGAGGCGTGTCGTCAGGTCGGCTTCTCGAAGATTCACCTCTTCCCGTTCAGCGCCCGCCGCGGCACGCCGGCCGCCGACATGCCGGATCAGCTTCCCAAGCACGTCAAGCAGGAGCGAAGCCGCGAGCTGGCCGCGGTCGAAGCCGAGCTCCGAGATGCGTTTCACGCCACGCTGCGAGGGATGGACCTGCAAGTTCTCATCGAATCGCCGTTGCACGCCAACGCACCCATGCGAGCCGGGGCGTCCCCGCCCCCGGCGCCCCACATCGGCACCTCCTGCCGATACGCCCCGGTTGAACTGCATTGCACGGAAGACCTGATCGGCCAGTTCATAAACATCGAAGCAGGCCCCACGCAAAACGGCCGCCTCACGGCAGCCGCTCGCCCCCGCGACTAACGGCTAATCGCTGCCGCTGCGCGCTCGCACAGGGCCTTCGCTTCCGCCATCGTCGGCGCCTCCGCAATTGCCCGCACGATCGGCTCCGTATTGCTGGGCCGCACCAGTAGCCAGGCGCCGCCAGGCCAGTCGAGCCGCAGGCCGTCGAGACGATCGGCGGTCGCATCGCCAACGTGCCGCTCCAGCGAGTCGAGCGCCTGGGAAACGTCATCCGCCGCCACGGAAATCGTCGTCTTGTGGATCGCGTATCGCGGCAACTCATCAGCCAATTGACTGACCGGCAGCCGGCGCGCCGCCATCGCGTCTAGCACCAGCGCCATCCCCGCAAAGCTATCCCGCACCAATCCCACCCGCGGATCGATGACGCCGCCGTTGCCCTCGCCGCCGATGATCGCTTCTTTTTCGAGCATGAGGTCCACGACATTCGCCTCACCCACCTTAGAGCGAAAAAACGGCACGCCATAATTGCGGGAGAGGTCCTCGCTCATTCGGCTGGTCGAGCAATTCGTCACCACCGGCCCGCGGCGACCGCTGCGCAAGGCGTGCTCGACGCACAAGGCTAGCGTCTTCTCCTCGCCAATGTAACGACCACGCTCATCGAGAATCGCCAAGCGGTCGGCGTCGGGGTCTTGGCAAAACCCGATGTTCGCCTGGCCTCGAACGACCTGGCCAAGCACCGACGCAAGGTTCGCCTCGGTCGGCTCCGGCGTGTGGTCGAAGTTTCCATCGGCCTTCTCGCCAAGCAAGACGATTTCGCAGCCAAGCGTTTCGAGCAACGGTCGCCCCAGCACGCCGCCGGCGCCGTGGTTCGCGTCGAGCAGCACGCGGAACCGGCGGCTGCGGATGCGGTCGACGTCGCAGATGCCTTTTATGAGCGTGAGATGCGCAGAGGTCGTGTCGCGGAGTTGCTGCGCGCCGCCGGCCGATGCACCGGCCGGTCGTTGACCGGCGGCTACTGGGGACGGTTGCAGCGTCCAATAACGATCGAGAACCCGCTGGGCCTCGGCGACGGGAATGACTCGGCCGGCGCCGTTGAAGAGCTTGACGCCGTTGTACTGCGAAGGATTGTGGCTCGCCGAAATCTGTATGCCACCGGCAGCCTGCAGGTCGCGAACCAGCACGCCCACCGTCGGCGTCGCCGCCGCGCCAGCGTCGAGAACTTCACGGCCTAATCCGGCCAGGGTCTCTCCGATAATCTTTGCGAACATCGGACCCGATTCCCGACCGTCGCGGCCGAGCACGAGAGCCCCCGCCGGCAGTTCGCCCGCAAATGCCGTCACATAGCGCACTGCCACGTCAGGCGTCAGCGATTCGCCGACGATCCCCCGTAATCCCGAAACGCTAATTATCAGATCGGAGGTCATGCAGTTACCGCAGTTTACGCCGATTGTCATTCTGAGCAGAGCGAAGAATCTAGCCTAATCGGTACGCGGTCCGGACCCTTCGGAGTACCTCAGGGTGACAGGGTTCAGGTCGGAGGACCTTAGGGTGACAGGGTTCAGAAAAACGCCTTCAGAACCGCTCGCCGTTATAATGCATTCATGCCCGACGATAAACCGAGTTCCCGACGCGAATTCCTCCGCGGCCGCAGTGCCGCGAGGGCCCTGCTCGACGCCGCTCGCGGCTTAGCGCCCAACGCAACAGATGCGTTCGACAGCACCGATCCGCTATCGAGCCAACGGAAAATTCGCCGGCCCGCGTCCCACGCAGCGGCCCATCTCCACGCCAGTCGCCGGGCCATGGCCTGCGAATTCGCCATCCAATACCACGCCGCCGACGCCGTCGATGACGACGCCATGCTTGCGGCACTGGACCTGGTCGACGCGATTGAAGATCAGCTTTCGATCTATCGCGCGCACACCGAGGTCTCCGTCATCAATCGAACCGCTGCCCAGCACGCCGTCCAAGTCGAGCCGCGGCTGTTCTCGCTGCTGGAACTCTGCGCCTGGCTCTACAGTGCTACCGGCGGCGCCTTCGATATCACCAGTGGCCCGCTCTCACGGACGTGGGGCTTCTTGAAGCGTGAAGGCCGATTGCCGTCCGACGACGAGATTACCGTCGCGCTCGAAAACGTCGGCTTCGGCAACATCGAACTCGACGGCGACCGCCGCACGCTCCGTTTCCTCAAGCCGGGCGTCGAGATCAACTTCAACTCCATCGGAAAAGGCTACGCCCTCGATCGCGTCGCCGAACTTCTCGGCGAGCGAGGCGTCGGCGATTATCTCTGCCACGGCGGTCGCAGCAGCGTGCTGGCCCGCGGG
>JBGSYU010000475.1:0-1779 GCA_041750715.1 Lacipirellula sp. | reverse complement strand
GCCACTGAGGCGCCGCCCGCCGCCTGGGCTCCGTCCGGCTGCGCCGCTGGCTGCGCGCCGTACTGACGAAAAACGACGATGAACTTGGCGCCGTCGTCGCTCACGGCCGATTTGAGGTCGGTGTAGAGCTGTTGCAAATTCTTGTCGTTGAGATCGATCCGTTTGGCGCCGGCCGCGGCTTCCATTCCCTCAACGCTCGACACGGTTAGGTAGGCCGACCAGCCGCGGGTCAACGAGCCGTCGGCATTGTCGAACTCCGCGAGTAAGCCACGCGGCCGCTCGACCGCGTCGATTTGAAAATTGCGGTTCTGATCGACTCCGTACAGCAGTTCCGGCGTTACCCCGCGCACCAGCAGCAGTTCGTCCAAATCCGCGATCGGGCCATTCCGCGGTCCGTAGGATGGCGACAGTTGGGCGTACGTTTCCGTCTCGGCGCCATTGGTGCGAGGCGTTTCATC
This sequence comes from Lacipirellula sp., assembly GCA_041750715.1. Classification (GTDB taxonomy): domain Bacteria; phylum Planctomycetota; class Planctomycetia; order Pirellulales; family Lacipirellulaceae; genus Lacipirellula. The sequence goes on along the minus strand of JBGSYU010000475.1, from coordinate 1,321 downwards.
GGGATCGATCCAGTCGAGAATCGCGTCCGCCGTCTCCGGCGTCATCCCGGGGATGGCGAGCAAGCGGGGGAGCGCCTGATCCTCGGCGCCTTTAGCGAGCAATGTGTTGACGTTTAGCTTCGCCGATTCGTTTTCGAGCCCGTAGGCGGCGCCGGAGTAAAGTCCGTCGACTTGCGTTGGCGCGAGAATGGTGAACCGTCCGCGGTCGAATTCGTCCGTACCGTCGTCGACGATCACCGCCTGCATGGCCGTCGGGTTGCTCGCCAATCCGCCGTTCTGTTGGATCTCGGCCGGCGTCAGCGCCAGTAGCGTCTTCACATACTCGACGCCCGATTCCGCCAGCCGCACCGCCTGCACGCCGCGGCCGTGATGCCGCACGGCCTTGCGTTCGTTCTGCATGAGATCCAAGTACGTCGCCGTACCGAGCGTGAGCATGGCGACGACGATGAGCACCAACAGCAGCACGCTGCCTTGGCGGTGGCAATATCCCCCCCCCTCGAAGGTCTCGGACCCGCCGTGGTAGGGAGGGGATTGGGGAGGGATTCGCGACTTATTCAGCGCGTAAAACAACGGCGGTTTGCTAAGGGTTGCCACTGCCGCCTCCTTGCTCGCCATTGTTCTCGCCGCTGCCCTGCCCTTGGGCGTTGCCATTCTGGCTATCGCCGCCTGGCTGAACGCCCGACTGGTCGCCCTGTTCGCCAGCAATCGGCAGCAGCGCCTCCGCAGCCTGCGGCGGACTGATGCTCGGCATCCGCACGAACCGGCGATACTCGACCAACTCGTTCGCGCGGTAGCGCGGCTGCCCCGTTTGCCGAAGCTCCTTCTTCACCTCCAACGATCGCTGGAACGAGGGCTCGTAAATCGTAAGCCGTATCTCCACCCCCGCCGGCAACGCGCTCTCCTCGATCGAATCCCAGGTCTCGACCAACTGCTTGCCGTCGAAGTACTTGATCTCCATCTTGACGACTTCCGGCGCCAGAAATTCGAGCTTCGCGTCCTCGCGCCGCGTGGGCGTTGCCAGTGGGTCCGAGTCGCCCGCCAGGGACGCCGTCGCGTAGATCTCGCGATAGAGGCCCGCGGCGGTCTCCGTCGTTTCGCCTTCGCTCACGCCCCGCAGCGCCAACTGCTGCGCCGTTTGGGAATCTCCTTCGACCAAATAGTACCGCACGCTCGCTGGCATGTCGGCGACGGTCGCCGGCTCCTCGGGAGTCACCTCGCGAGCGGCGCGTTGCCAATTGGGATATGCGGCGCGGTCGATGCGCACCTGTTCGACCGTGCCGAAGATGCCCTGCACCTCGGCGGAAGGAAGCGTCGCGCCGCT
>JBGSYU010000474.1:0-3395 GCA_041750715.1 Lacipirellula sp. | reverse complement strand
CGCGGCGAGCGCCTGGTCGCGGATCATCTCGGCCGTGAGCCGCTGCCGCGGGCCGCGGGCGAGCAGGCGATTCTCCGGGTCGTGCGCCCACGCCTCCGCCGTGGCGGACGAATTCTGCTGATAGGTCGCCGAGGAAACGATCAACCGCACGAGCTGCTTCACGTCCCAGTTGCTGTCGACAAACTCCGAGGCAAGCCAGTCGAGCAGCTCCGGATGCGACGGCCACTCGCCCTGCATCCCGAAATCCTCCACGGTCTTCACGAGGCCGACGCCCAGCAGGCTCTGCCAGAGGCGATTGACGACGACGCGGGCCGTAAGCGGATGCCGCGGGTCGGTAAACCACTTCGCCAGAGCGACGCGGTCGCGCGGTTGATCCTGCGGCAACGGCAGGCCGAACACCGAGGGCACGTCGGGCGATACCTTGTCCCCGGGCTGATCGTACTGTCCCCGCTGGAGCACGAACGCCTGCCGCGGCTCGGGCAGATCGCGAACGACCATCATCGTGGGGAAGGAACGAAGGTACGCCAGCCGTTCTTGGCGGGCCGCCTTCCACGCGGCGTACGGCTTGGCCAACAGCTCATCGGCAGGTGGTTGTTGCGTGGCGGCCCGGAGAAGTTGCTGTCCCCATGTCGCGTCATGGGGTTCGGCGGATCTGTGCTCGCCGAGCACTTCTCCTGCAAGCACCGCATCGAGCTGCGGCTCGTCGACCGTTCCGGAAAGCAACCGAACGCGGTGGAGTTCACCCGCGAAGGCGTTATTCGTCGGCTCGCCGCTGTGGCCGATGCTGGCCGTGCCGCCGATGCTTACGTTGCCGGTGAGGTCGTCGTGCCGGACGGCCGTTTCGACTTCAACGCCGTCGATAAAGATGCGAAATCCGCTGGACGTGTTGCCCTGCCCGACGACGGCGACGTGGCTCCACTGGTCCACGGGAAGCGTCTCGATCGAGCGAACGTTCAGTGCGTATCCGGGCCAGCGGACGGCGAGCCGCACGTCGACGGCGCCTTCGGCAGTGAGGCCGATTTGCATGCCGGCGCCGTAACCTTGAGAGGATCGCGGGGCCGAAAAGTCCATCGTGGAAATGAGCGACGCCGCGGTCGCCGAGTCGCGCTTCACCCAAGCGAGCATTGCCCAGCCGCCGTTGAGATCGAACCCCGTGACCGGCGCCTGAGCCGGCTCCGCCGCCGGCAACTTCAGCGGTGCATCGGCGGCGGCAAGCGCGATTTGCTTTTCAATCGCTTGCATCGCCGACGAGGCCGGCGTTTGCTTTTCCTCTTCGCGGAGCGGCGTCGACGCAGTAAGAAGTTCGTTCAACGGACCTTCGATCGCCCGTTCCTCGTCGAGCAGTTCGTCGTAGCGCCGCTGCTGATCGCGCGTCGGCGCACGCATGAGCGGCGCCGCGTTGCCCACGCGGCCGTCTTCGCCCGTCTCGTCGACGCTATTGAAGAACGCGAACATCTGGTAATAATCTCGCTGCGTCACCGGATCGAACTTGTGATCGTGGCAGCGGGCGCACTCCAGGGTGAGCCCCAGCCACGCCAGCGACGTCGTCCGCACGCGGTCGGCCACGTATTCGACGCGGTACTCCTCGTCGATGATGCCGCCTTCGGAATTGATGACGTGGTTGCGATTGAAGCCGGTGGCGACGTGGTCTTCCAGCGTCGCCTCCGGCAAAAGGTCGCCAGCCAGTTGAACGGTGATAAATCGGTCGTACGGCAAGTTGGCGTTGAAGGCGTCGATCACCCAGTCGCGCCACCGCCACATCGTGCGGAGCGAATCGTTGTTGAAGCCGTGGGTATCGGCGTAGCGCGAAACGTCGAGCCAGTCGACGGCCATCCGCTCCCCATAGTGCGGGCTGGCGAGCAACTCGTCGACGGCGGCCGCCACGGGCTCGGCGTCGGCCTGCCAAGCCGCAAGTTGGGCGGGCGTCGGCGGCAGGCCGGTCAGATCGAGGCTGATGCGGCGGAGCAATGTGGGCAGCGGGGCTCGTTCGGACGGAGCGACGCCGTCTTGCTCCAGCCGGGCGAGCACGAAGCGGTCGATATCATTCCGCGGCCAGTCTGTTTGCGCAACGGCCGGCGGCATCGGGCGCCTTACCGGTTGAAACGCCCAGTGCGGTTGGTACTCGGCGCCTTCGGCAATCCAGCGCGTGAGCTTCGCGATTTGCTCGGCGGTGAGTTGCCGCTGCGAATCGGGCGGCGGCATTCTCAGATCGGGATCGTCGCTGGCGATCCGCTCGACGACGGTGCTCTCGGCAGTGCTGCCCGGAGTGATGGCGCCCATCTCGACGGCGACGTCGCGGTCGTCCAGTCGCAGTTCGGCTTGCCGCTGGGCCGCGTCGGCGCCGTGGCAGTGGAAGCAGTTCTCCGACAGGATCGGCCGGATATCGCGGTTGAAGTCGAGCGCAGGCTCTTCGGCGACGGCCGTGCTTGCCGCAAGGACTACAAGGATGGCCGCGCTACGAAACAGCATGGTCGCCTACCGCCTGAAGGACTCGCCACGACGAACGGTCGCAATCCTCCACCGTAGCATACGGCGAAGCGACGGGCGAGCGTTGCAGGCAGTCCGAGCGTTGCCGGCAGTCCAACAGGGGAACTGCAATGCGCAAAAGTAGTCACTCTGAGGTACTCCGAAGAGTCTGGCCAGATTCTTCGGAGTACCTCAGAATGACGGTCCGCATGGGACTTTGCAGTTTTCCAGGAAGGTCACTTGCCGATAGGCGGCGACGAATTGTCTAGATATCGCCAATTTTTGATAAACGCGATGAGGTCGGCCATGTGCTGCTGCGGAATCTCGCGCTCCAGCCCCTCGGGCATCATCGAGACGCCGTTCGAGGCGAGCTGCTCGAGTTCGTCGCGGCTGAGCGTCGCCTGCTTGTCGAACGCTTCCTTCAGGGTGATGGAAGTCGACGTTTCGGCCGTGAGGATGCCGGTGACGGCGAGTCCGTCGACCGTAACGGCCGTGTAGCTGAAGTAGTTCGCGTCGACGGCCCGATTCGGCTGGATGACGTCGGTGAGCAGTTGTTCGGGCGACTTCTCGCGCGAGTCGGAAATATCGGGGGCGAAATTCACGCCAACGTCGCCGATCTTGTGGCAGGTGGCGCACTGCTTGGCGAACACCTCGCGGCCGTGGGCTACGTCGCCTTTCATGCCGAGCACCACCTGATAGTCGGCGAGCACCTGCTGGCGGTCGGCGGGGATCGCCTCGGCGAATAGCGTTTCCGCTCGCTGGCGAATGGCTTCGTCGCGATGGTTGAGCAGCGCCGTCGCTCGCGCGGCGTCGAGGGCGCTGGGCTTGAGATTGCTGGCGGCGATCTCATCGAGCAGTAGCGAGGTGCGGTCGTTGCGGGCGAGCAGGCCATCGAGGATGGCGCGTTGCACCGCTGGTGACGCCGGCGC
>JBGSYU010000473.1:0-4689 GCA_041750715.1 Lacipirellula sp. | reverse complement strand
GTCGACCCCGCGAACGAAGCCGGCGTCGCCAAACTAGCCAAGTCGCTCGGCATCGAAACCGCGGGCCGGCATCCCGACGTAATCAAGAACGACGTGTTCGAGGCGAAGGTCGAGGGGCAGCTTGCCGGGCCGATCTTCGTGATGGACTACCCCGCGAGCATTTGCCCGCTGACGAAGCGGAAACGCGAAGACGCAAGCCTCGCCGAGCGTTTTGAACTCTTTGTGGGCGGGATGGAAATCGCCAACGCGTACACCGAGCTGAACGACCCCGACTTGCAGGCGCAGCTTTTTAAGAACCAGCTCGCTGGCCTGAGTGACGAGGATTCGATGGCGAAGATGGACAACGATTTTATTCGCGCCCTCCGCCACGGTATGCCCCCGGCAGGCGGCCTGGGCATCGGCATCGATCGGCTGGTAATGCTGCTGACGAACACGCCGAGCATTCGTGATATAATATTATTTCCACTGCTGAGACCGGAGAAGTGAAATGGGGTGCTGATTCGCTAGGTTGGCGGTGCAATGCGTTTTGAGAGATCAATCAGCGTTCGACTTGTAGCGATCAGCCTCTATGGGTTGACAATAGCCAATAACGTTGGAGCTCAGAATCCAATTCAGAAACTCGAATCGCCAGTCTCATTTTCTGAAGTTGTAAAGATTCTTAGGCCGCGAGAAGTTGAAGTTGAGATACAGGGATTAATCGCCCCTGCAGCGATCAATGAGATTGCGGCAAAAATGCGCGAGGGAGCATCAAAGAATCGCGCGTGGTTTATGGATGCAATTAAGCGATCTCCCGGTCCAATCCCGTATGACGCGCGAATGGGGATAACTGAGGCAGAATACAAGCGATTTAAAGAATCTGACAAGGAAGTCCGAATAGGGCCAATCGGAAAAGGCCGATTAAGGTTTGAATTGGCTGAGGATTCAAAAAAGATCACAATAGTCAACATGAAGGACGTTCCTCAGCTTGATGGAATGATTATTGATATAGAAAAGAAACAGGTGCAAACCAAGTGGGCCACCTTGATTGAACAGGAGCATACACGGAATGACGAGGTAAACTCACCTACCGGGCCGTGGCATGCGTTTGGTTGGAAATTCGAAGGAGGATCCGTGGACGCGGCGGACTTCAAAACTTTGCGATTGAGCGTTGGAAAACATAAGAACTCCAAGCGGTCGGTGATTTACTTGCGAGTCGCTGTCATGCGGCCCAACGGTGAGAACGAACGCGCAGACGCATTTCTCCTCTTTAATTGACGGACTGCCTGACGATTTCAAGGCCGCAAATTCCCAAGGATGGGACCATGTACAAACTCCTCCTCTGCTGGCGATACCTCCGCACGCGGTACATCGCGCTGGTGTGCATCGTGAGCGTCACGCTGGGCGTGGCGACGATGATCGTCGTTAACAGCGTTATGGCCGGGTTCACGCATGAGATGCAGAACCGGCTCAACGGCATGTTGGGCGACCTCATCTTCAGAACCCGCAGCCTGGACGGCGCCTTCGACGCCGATGCCCACATGGCCAAGATTCGCCAGGTGGCCGGCGATTCGATCGCCGGCATGTCGCCCACGGTGCATGTGCCGGCGCTGATGTACCTCACGGTCGGCGGCGAGGTGTTACCCCGGCAGGTAACGCTGGTGGGCATCGACGAAGCGACCTACGCCTCGGTCAGCGAATTCGGCGACTATTTGCAGCACCCCGCTAATCGCGACCAATTGCAGTTCGGCCTCCGCGACGGCGGGTACGATGTGATCGACCACCAAGTGGACGACCCGGCCGATGCGAAGCCGCGCGAAGTCATGCGGCAGGCGGGCTGGGGCTATCGCCGGTACAAGGCGATGCTCAGCAAGGATCGCCGCGAGCAAGAAGAGCGATTGAAGGCCGCTGCGCCAGCAGCCGCGCCAGCGGCGGCGACTGCCGCAACGCCGGAAACGCTCGACCCATTCGCCGCTATGGCCGCGGAAAATGGTGTGCCCCAGGGCCGCGACTTCGACCCCGCGGCCGAGCAGCACACCGGCATCGTCCTGGGCATCGGCATTTGCGGCTATCGCATGCCCGACGGCTCCGACCACTTCCTCGGCCTGCCCGGCGACGACGTGAAGGTCGCGTTCCCGCTCGCCAAGATGCCGCCTCAAATCACCAGCCAGCAGTACACGGTCGTCGACTTCTACGAGAGCAAGATGAGCGAGTACGACACGAACTTCGCGTTCGTGCCGCTGCGGGCCTTGCAGAAGGACCGCGGCATGATCGACCCGAAGACCGGCGTCGGCAAATTCACGTCGATCCAAATCAAGCTGAAGCCCGGCGCCGACGCGGCGGTGATTCGCGACAGAATCCAAGAGGCGTTCCCGGCTCAGTTTTACCAGGTAAGCACTTGGCGCGACGAACAAGGCCCGCTGCTGGCCGCCGTGCAAATGGAGACCGCCGTGCTGAATGTGCTGCTGTTCATGATCATCGCCGTCGCCGGGTTTGGCATCTTGGCGATTTTTTACATGATCGTCGTGGAGAAGACGCGCGACATTGGCATCTTGAAGTCGCTGGGCGCCTCGGGCAACGGGGTGATGGGCATTTTTCTGGGGTACGGATTGAGTTTGGGCCTCGTCGGAGCCGGGGTCGGCGCGGGGCTGGGGCTGTTGTTCGTCGCCAAGATCAACGAGATCGCCGATCTTCTGGGCCAGATCACCGGACAGCCGGTGTTCGATCCATCGGTGTATTACTTCTACAAAATTCCGACGATCGTGGAGCCGCTCACGGTTGCATGGATCGCGATTGGCGCCGTCGCCATCGCAGTGCTGGCAAGCGTGCTGCCGGCGCGCCGGGCGGCGAGGCTGCATCCGGTGCGCGCCTTACGGTACGAGTAAACTTACGCGAGATAGAAAGTCGCCCCTATGAGCAACCTGCCGCTGGAGACGCCCGCTGCTCCCGCCGCGCCGTGGATTTCGCCCCGTCGCGTCAGCGAAGCGCCGCGTGCGACGATGTCCCGGGCGCCGCGGCCTGAGCATGGCCCCGTCCACCTCGGCTGTCGCGGGCTCTTCAAGAGCTACCGCAAGGGCGCCCTCGGCATTCCGGTGCTGCAAGGCATTGATCTGGAAGTCCGCGAGGGCGAGTTTCTTGCGATCGTCGGCCAAAGCGGCTGCGGCAAGAGCACGCTTCTGCACTTGCTCGGCACGCTCGACCAGCCCGACGACGGCGAAGTCGCGTTCGAAGGCCACCGCATCGACAATCTGCCCGCGGCCGCCCGCGACCTGCTTCGCAATAAGCACTTCGGCATGATTTTCCAGTTCTATCACCTGTTGCCGGAGCTTTCGACGCTGGAAAATATCCTGGCGCCGGCGCTCATCGCTGAGAGTACGCTCGGCTACTGGCGCCGCCGCAGCGTTTACCGCAAACGAGCCTCTGAGCTGCTCGACCTGGTTGGCCTCGCGCACCGCGCCAAGCACCGGCCGCGGGAACTTTCCGGCGGCGAAATGCAGCGGGCCGCCATCGCCCGGGCGCTGCTCATGCGGCCCAAGGTGCTGATGGCCGACGAGCCGACCGGCAACCTCGATCGCTCGACGGGCGCTTCGGTCATGCAAACGCTGTGCGAGCTGAATCGCCGCGAGAAGCTGACGGTCGTCATGGTGACCCACGACCCCTGGATCGCGGGCCAGGCCGACCGGACGGTGCAACTCGTCGAAGGTCGGATACAGAAGAGCTAGACAATAATTTCAGCCCCGGGCTGCAATTCGCCTTACCGCGACTGTCCGCGGACCACTTCCTTGTCCTTCTCCGCACGCGCTGCGATGAATTTCTCGTTGTCGACTTTCTGGAAGTTCGCCAGAAACGCCTGGGCTTCATCGAGCCGGGTGCGATCCTCGCGGGAGAGTCGCCAGGAGAACAGGTGCGTCGCTCGCACGGCGTTCTTGTCTTCGCCGCCGGTGGTGCGTTGAATCTCGACCGGCACGACGCCGTGCTTGACGAGCGCGGCGTTCAGCGCCAGCCGGGGCCCCGGCGGAGGCGAGTTGTGCATCATCGACGAAAGCTCGGCGAACCGATCTGTGAACTCCCGATACCGCTCCAGCACCGCATTATCGGCGGCTTCGATCGTAGCAACGCGATAGGTCCACTGGGGGCTCGTCAGCGTCAGGCTGCCGCTTTCCTCGTTGAACACCTCGTCGAACTTGGGGGCCGCCGCGAATCTCAGCAAGGGGTCCTTATGTTCGGCCGCCCAGCGGTTGAGCTTTTCCATCAACTTTGCGACGCGCTGCACGTCGACGTCGGTCCGCCGCTGTAGCTCTGGTTCGAGAAGAATAAACTGCGCCGCTCGACCTTCGCCGCCGGTGCGGTAGATGACGATCTGCTCAGGGCCGTCGAGAAAATCGTAGACGGCGGAGTTCTCGAACAGCGTCACCGTCCGACTCGCGGCCGCTTCCTCCTCGCCGACGTAGACTTCCGTCTCGATTCGAAATTCTTGACCGACCGCCGGCAGGGCGCTACACACGCTCGCGGCGACTGGGAACCACAGGGAAACGGCTGATAGCAAACGGGCGCATCGTGCGGCCATGGCTAGACTCCTTCGGCTGGCGCAATCGAGAAAAACGGGGCCGGCAGCATACGTCACGCAGAAAAATGCGTAAACGCCGAAAGGCCTATCACCCGTCCAGCCGCCAATCGGCCAAGTGGATTTCCACCGAGACCCGTCCGCGATAG